>JAZNBA010000028.1:0-60652 GCA_045586785.1 Eubacteriales bacterium
CAAAGATCCATTCAAGCATCGACGATATGTGCCGCAGCATCAGCCATGATCAGAGCAGCGGCGATACCGTTGTCAGCGAAGCGAAAAAGATCCTGCTCGACAGCGATTCCAATTTGACCGACGTTTCCTCGGCGGCCTCTCTGCTCCGTTACGAGCTTTCCGATGCCGATATCGGAAACGTGTTTAAGGCCTTAAAGCAGGTCTGCGAAAAGAAGGGGGACATCGGGGCAAAGGAATTCGAGGCGCTCATCGCAAGTTCGGCCATGCAGGCTCCCTCCACCTATCATTTTGAAAATTACACCACCACATCCAGCAACCTTTCAAGCTCGATGACACAGATCACCCTTCGCTGCAACGGCGAGATCATCCGCGGGGTCAGCGACGGCGAGGGTCCCATCGACTCGGCCTTCCGCGCGATCGAGCAGTGTATAGGACATCACTACGAGCTTGACGATTATCAGGTACAGTCGGTAACCGAGGGCAAAGAGGCGCTCGGCTCGGCGCTCGTGCGCCTGAGAGTGGGCGGCAAGCTCTATTCGGGCAACGGTACTTCCACCGACATCGTTGCCGCAAGTATACGCGCATATATCAATGCGCTCAACAAGATCGTCTTCGAGGAGGCATAAAATATGAAAATCGTATTTTCAACCAAGAATGTAAGCCGAGCTTCCTTTCTTGATACCTGCCGATATGCCTATGACTATGGGTTTGAAGGCTTTGAAATATACGATGCCGTCAATGAGAGAAGCTCTCATTACGACAGTATACTGCGCCGTGACCGCATTGCCGACGCAAAAAGAAAGCTTGTAAACAGAAATCTTTCGGTTTCCGCGCTTCGTATGCCATCTCCACTTGAAAGTGAGCAGACGACGGCAGAGCTTATATGCAAGTATGTGGATATGGCGGCTGCCTCGGGCGTTGACAATGTTATTGTTTGTATCGAGCAAAATATTTCATTTGACGTATTGGATCAAAAGCTCAACGCGGCAATAAAACGCGCTGAGGCGGCTGATGTAAATATTCTGTTTGAAACTGTCGGCTATCTGTCCAACACGGAAAATGTTATCGGCATTATAAATCACTTTGCTTCTGCCGCTATCGGCGCGTCCTGGAATGTCAGAGGAACTTACTTTGGCGCTCTTGAGACCGCTGAGGCAACCATAAAGACGCTGGGCGCGTATATCAAATACGTGCGTCTGGGCGATATGAAGGACGGCAAGACCGTTCTTATCGGAGAGGGCGATCTGGACGTTGAAAAATTGCTGAATGCGCTGTCCTCGCTGAACTACGAAGGCTTTATCTGCGCAGCGTGGAATGAGGAGATCAGCGACGCGGATATAGTTCTGACTCACTTTACCAACTACATTTCGTCACTTGGCCGTGAAAAGAAAACCTATGACCACGCATATTATAACCGTGCCAAGACGGGCACGTTTGTGTGGAAAAAGTATGACGTTATTGAGGCAACCTTCTCGGACGTTCTGGACACTATGGCAGAAACCTATCCCGACCAGTTTGCCTTCAAATATCCTACACTGGACTATACCAGGACCTATGAGCAGTTCCGCCGCGACGTTGACGAATGTGCTGCCGCACTTATTTCCATGGGTGTAAAGGCAGGCGACCACGTTGCTATCTGGGCAACCAACGTGCCCCAGTGGTATATTACGTTCTGGGCAACCACAAAAATAGGCGCGGTGCTGGTAACAGTCAATACCGCATATAAAATACACGAAATTGAATATCTGCTTAAGCAGTCGGACACACATACTCTGGTTATGATAGAGTATTGCAAGGACATAAACTATAAGGCAATTATTGAGGAGCTGTGTCCCGAGCTGAGGACGCTTACACCCGGCAAGCCGCTGTATTCCAAAAATCTGCCGTTTTTGCGTAATGTGGTTACCGTGGGCTTCAATATGGACGGCTGTCTGACCTGGGAGCAAATGCTGTCGCGCTCTTCGCTGGTTCCGCGGGAGGAGGTGCGCAGACGCGCATCGCTCGTCAAGCCCGATGACGTATGTAATATGCAGTATACCTCGGGCACGACCGGATTCCCCAAGGGCGTTATGCTGACCCACCGCAATATTGTCAATAACGGTAAGACCATCGGCGACCGTATGGACTTATCCACTGCTGACCGAATGATGATACAGGTGCCTATGTTCCACTGCTTCGGCATGGTGCTTTCCATGACGTCCATGATGACACACGGCGGTACGCTGTGTCCTATTCCGTATTTTTCGCCCAAATCCTCGCTCGCTTGCGTCAACGACGAACATATTACCTGCTTCAACGGCGTTCCTACCATGTTTATCGCTATGTTCAATCATCCCGATTTCGCGAAGACCGTTTTCTCGTATATGAGAACGGGTATCATGGCAGGCGCAAACTGTCCCGCGGACCTTATGCGCCGCGCGTCGGTTGAAATGAATATGCGCGAGATCATTTCGGTTTACGGACAGACCGAGGCATCCCCCGGCTGTACCATGGGCGAGGTCAACGAGGACCTTGACCACAGAGTTGAAACCGTCGGAAGCGCTTTTCCGGGTGTTGAATGTAAGATCATTGATCCCGAAACGGGAGATGAACTGCCTGCAGGGCAAAGCGGCGAGTTCGTAGCACGCGGCTTTAACATTATGAAGGGCTATTATAAAATGCCCGAGGCGACAGCGCAGGCAATTGATGCCGATGGCTGGTTGCATTCGGGTGACATATGCATGAAGACCGAGGACGGTTACTATAAAGTAACGGGACGTCTTAAGGATATGATCATTCGCGGCGGCGAGAATCTGTATCCCCGCGAGATAGAGGAATTCTATCTGACCAATCCCAAGATACGCGACGTGCAGGTGGTTGGCGTTCCCGACGAAAAATACGGTGAGGAATGCTGCGCCTGGATAATTCTACACAAGGGTGAGAACGCTGACGAGAATGAAATGCGCGAGTTCGGAAACGCATCCATCGCCCGCCATAAGGTTCCGAGATACTTTATGTTTGTTGATGCATTCCCCATGAACGCCGCGGGTAAAATACTGAAATACCAGATGCGAGAGCAGTCGGCAGAGATATTGGGGTTGAAAAAGTAAAATGAAAAAATACAGAATAATTGACTCTCACTGTCACATATATCCCGACAAGATCGCGCAAAAGGCGTCCGACGCTACGGGACGGTTTTACGATCTTCCGTCAAGTCTTGACGGAAAGATATCAACACTGCTTGAGCATGGCGCAATGGCGGGGATACAGCATTTTGTAGTACAATCCGTGGCAACAACGCCCAAGCAAGTTTCAAGCATTAATAACTTTATCGCTAAATCTGTCGCCGAAAGCGGCGGCAGATTTACGGGACTCGGAACGCTTCACCATGACAGCGAGGATATAAAAGCGGATGTCGAAGAAATAATCCGTCTCGGACTCAAGGGCGTTAAGCTGCACCCCGACATTCAGCAGGTGAAATTGGATGATCCCCGAATGCTCAAAATGTATGAGCTTTGCGAGGGGAGACTTCCCATCCTTATTCATACGGGTGACAACCGATACGATTACTCAAATCCCAACCGAATGCTGCCTATACTTGATGCTTACAAAGATCTGACAGTTATCGGCGCACATTTCGGCGGCTGGTCCATTTGGGAAGAGGCCACGGAAAAGTTTTGCAATTATAAAAATTTTTATGTAGACTGTTCATCCTCGTTGTACGCGATAACGCCCGAAAAAGCCAAACAGCTTATTATGGCATACGGCGTTGAGCGTGTGCTGTTCGGTACCGATTATCCGCTGTGGACTCCCGAGGCCGAAATACAAAGATTTATGCAGGTAGACCTGACGGAGCAGCAGCGCGAGGATATACTGTACAACAATGCAGCCGCACTGTTCCATATAGATGCTAAATAAAGAGTGCGGATCAATCAATATTGATTTGTAATAAGAAAAAATTTTCGTAAACTTATTGACAAACGTATTTTTGTGTGCTATAATCATGTCAAATTTGAATATCACAAAAAAACGACTGTGATGAAGAGGGTCGGAACGTGGCGTTTACAGAGAGTTGTCGGTTGGTGCGAGACAATGGCGAAGCATTCCGTATGGCCTATCACTTCTGAGTCGAAGGACCGAAAGCGTGGCTGACATCGCGCAAGTAGACTCCTTCCGTAATGCTGCGTAAAGGCAAAGGGCTTGTCAGAGCCCGTAAAGTGACGGAAACATTCTTTCCGTAATTTGAGTGGTACCGCGGGTTAATTCAACTCGTCTCAAAAGATTTTTTGAGACGAGTTTTTTGTTTTATTCAAATCAGTAACCATTAACAAAATCATCAAAAAGGAAGGTAAACCAACAATGGATTACAGTTTGAAAGAGGTCGCAAGAAGAATCAAGGATCTGCGCGAGGCAAAAGGCTACACACCCGAGCAGCTTGCAAAGCTTACAGGTGTGTCGATCGAAGAATACCGCGTTTTGGAGAACGGAGAAACCGATTTTAGCTTTACATTTATTTACAAATGCGCAAAGGCTTGCGATGTTGAAGTAGTTGACCTGCTTGAGGGCAGAAGCACAACGCTTACATCCTTCGCAATCACAAGAAAGGGCGAAGGCCTTAAAATTTTAAAGCAACACGGTGTTGAATATAACAACCTGGCGCCTAAGTTCAAGGATAAGCTTGCCGAGCCCTTCCTTGTCAAGTTTCCCTATATCCCCGAGGAGCAGAACGCTCCTATCAAGCTCAACTCGCATAACGGTCAGGAGTTTGACGTGATAGTCAAGGGCTCGCTTAAGGTTCAGGTCGGAAGTCATGTTGACGTGCTTCGGGAGGGCGACTCTATATTTTACAACAGCCTTATTCCTCACGGTATGATCGCTGTGAGTGAGGGCGGATGTGAATTTCACGCAGTAGTTCTGAATCCTCAGGACGGTCAGGTCAGCGAGGAATATCCCGAGATGCCTTTTGTTGCTGCCAAGGCGCATGAGACAGAGGTGGGCGCAAGCACTACCGTTGCAGATAACTTTATTGAGTCATCTTACGACGAAAACGGCGTATTTAACGGTATTACCTTCAAAAATGATGACAAATTCAACTTTGCGTTTGACTGCGTTGACGCTATCGCCCAAAAGACCCCCGATAAGCTGGCAATGATGTGGGTAGCAAACGATAAGTCGGACCGCAGATTTACATTTGCCGACATGAAGAAATATTCGGCAAAGACGGCAAACTATTTTGAGTCCCTCGGCATCAAAAAGGGCGATACCGTAATGCTGGTGCTCAAGCGCCACTATCAGTTCTGGTTCTGTATGCTGGCGCTGCACAAGATCGGCGCTATAGCAATTCCCGCTACAAATCAGCTGGTTGAGCATGACTTCACATACAGATACAAGGCAGCCAAGGTAAAAGCCATCGTATGTACCGCCGACGGAGATGTCTCCACCGAAGCGGAAAAGGCAGCCGCTGAATTCCCCGGATTGCTCAAGATACTTGTGGGCGGCAAGAAGGACGGCTGGAACGACTTTAATGTGGAGATGGAGCGCTTCAGTACGCACTATTATCGTACCGAGTCCACTCCTTGCGGCAACGATCCCATGCTTATGCTGTTTACTTCGGGAACTACCGGATATCCCCGCATAGCTACACACTCCTACAAATACGCGCTGGGTCATTATCCCACCGCAAAGCATTGGCACAATGTAAATCCGAACGGTTTGCATTTCACTATTTCGGATACAGGCTGGGGCAAGGCACTTTGGGGTAAGCTTTACGGACAATGGCTGTGCGAGGCAGCCGTATTTACCTACGACTTCGACCGCTTCCATTCCGAGGATATTTTGCCCATGTTCAAGAAGTACGGTATCACAACTTTCTGCGCACCGCCTACTATGTACCGCTTCTTTATCAAAGAGGATCTGTCCAAATACGATCTTTCTTCCATCGAATATGCAACCACGGCAGGCGAAGCGCTTAATCCCGAGGTATTCAATCAGTTCAAGAAAGCAACGGGGCTTACCATTATGGAAGGCTTCGGACAGACCGAGACCACGCTGTCTATTGCCAACTTTGTGGGCTCAACTCCCAAGATCGGTTCTATGGGCAAGCCCAGTCCGCTTTACGATGTTGTTGTTCTTGATCCCGACGGCAACGAATGTAAAACGGGTGACACGGGCGAGATCTGTATCCGCACAAAGGATAATGTTCCCTGCGGTCTGTTCATCGGTTACTATCTTGATGAAGAAAAGACGAATGAGGCTTGGCATGACGGTTACTATCACACCGGTGACCAGGCGACCATGGACGAGGACGGATATCTCTGGTATGTCGGACGTATTGATGACGTTATCAAGTCCTCCGGCTACCGCATAGGCCCCTTCGAGATCGAGAGCGTGATCATGGAGCTGCCTTATGTTCTGGAATGTGCTATCACACCCGTTCCCGATGAGATACGCGGTCAGATCGTAAAAGCAACTGTGGTGCTTGTCAAAGGCACTGAGGGTAGCGATGCGCTGAAAAAAGACATTCAGGAATACGTTAAGACACATACAGCTCCTTATAAGTATCCCAGAATCGTGGAATTTGTCAGCGAGCTTCCCAAGACCATCAGCGGCAAGGTAAGACGTGTTGAAATACGTAAAAATGACCTTGAAAAAATGAAAAAATAAATTACAAAAATAATGACTGAGCATTTTTGCTCAGTCATTATTTTTATATGTTCTGCACCTCGACGATGGCCTCAAGGCAGGTATTGCCCTCGGCGTCAAGAGTACGGACCTCAAATTCGCCCGTTGCGTCGGCAGTGTCGGGCGAGTGACGCATTACCGTCAGTTCTGCCCCCAGCGGGGCCTCGCGGACGTAATTCAGTGACATTTTTGACAGCCGCTTGCCCGCCATGTCGGGGAGAAAATCGCATATCATATCGGGATAGCGGGTGTTGTTCATGTGCATGTTGTAGTCAATATCGGAGTAGACTATGCGGCGCGTGCCAACGCGCTCAAGCTCGGCTTTGGATGCCCGCGCGCGGCGGGGGAGGGACTTGGCGTCAAGTGGCTCGTCGATGGGGAAGAAGCCGTCGTAGCTTTCGTCGCCACGTATCATTGTACGGGCGTTTATGTCAAGCAGTGCCCAGGTGCTTGACGCCTCGGCAACTATCTCGCCATCGCGCACTATTTCAAAATAACGCATAAAGCTGTATCCGCGGGATTCGCGGCACCAGGTGCGGACGGTTATTTGGTCGTAAGCGTAAAGCGGCTTTTTGAAGTTTGCCTGAATACTGCCGAGAACAAAGCCCAGGGCTTTTTCGTCACGCAGCTTGTCAAGTCCGAAGCCGTACTTTTCGCATTGCATACTTGCCGTTTCCATCATATAAACCATCATGATGGAGGGGCGGACGATGCGCGAGGCGTCGGTGTCGTACCATTGTACGGTAAGGTCTCTTGTGTATTTCATGTTTTTATTGCTCAGTTGCGGTGAAATTTTCACTGATGTACTTGCACAGCTCATATCCCTTGTCTACCAGCAGTACGTTGATACCTATCTCATGCAGTTCTGCGTAGCATTCGGGAGTTTCATACTTGGATTTTGCGCCGTGCGCGTCGATGTAAACACGGGCGTTTCCGCGAATCGCCGCCATCAAAACGCGTACCTTGTCAAGATATTCGGGCATGGGCGTATCGCCGAAATTGCAGTCGGTAAGACGTATGCAGTTGTCCAGCTTATTTGCGGATATGGTGGACAATGTGCTTCTTGCGTTGCCCGACGCTTTCATACCGATAAAGCTGAATGCCGAGCTTCCGCAGGCAGCCTCCATCATAGGCTTGTACTTTTTGATGGTTGCGTAGCCATTACCTGTGAATATACTGTGCCAGGTGAAAATAACGTTGGTGTAGCTGTTGTATTTCTGCATCAGCGGCCAGATGTCTTTTTCATAGTTCCAGCAGATGTCGTGTGTGGAGTCGCCCTTGACGTCAAGACGGATAAATATGCGGTTTGCGCATACCTTCATTGCTTCATCCAGCGTGGGGATCTTGTAAGAGGTCAAGAATGCGTTGCTTCCGCCTGCCGCTTGCTTGAGGGACAGCGCCTGAAGCTGGGCATAAGTCCAGTCCTCGACTCTGTGAGATGCGGGATAGCCGTTCTTGCCGGCAAATTCCTCAACATTGGTGGTACGGGTCAGTGTCTCGTCGTGAAGCAGGATGAGAACGCCGTCCTTGGTAAGACGGGGGTCGATCTCCACCATATCGCCGCCCAGCTTGATGGCGCTTATGATACCCTCAATTGAGTTTTCGGGATAGAAATCCGCCTCTCCTCGGTGTATGCAGGACATAAGTCTGCCGTCGGCGTCATTCATGGCCGCGGTCTTTTCATCAAAGTCCAGCATCCACTCGGGGGTGTCCATATAAATATCCCAGTGCATTGCAAGCTTTGAGATATCGTTGATATATTCCTGACGCTCGGGAAGAACATATTTTATATCCAGCGCGGAGGCGGCAACATTGCCGTTTGTTTCTTTGATAAGGTCAAGCAGCTTGCGGCAACCTGAGCCCACAGCGTAATTTGAGCCGCCGGCAATGTATATCTTGTTACCGTCAACGCGGATGGAGTAATCGTCGTAGCCGTATCCCGCCGGTGAAATGCCGCGTTTGGTGCTGGCAATAATGATCTCTTTATCTACGGCGTCTTCGCTGTCTGCATTGACTTTAAGCATGTTTCCACACAGCGCGCCGATCTCTTGAGACATAATGTTGGCATATTCCTTGTAGGAGCCGGGGCAGACCAGTACGAATTCCGAGATATTGCTGCCCAGCAGAGTAATATTTTCCATGGTGTATTCGCCGCGCAGGACAAACTCGTGATCGGCCGCAAGCTCCAGCTTATCGCCCTTAAGATAGTTTTCGATAAAGTAATTAACAGCTTCAATAGTCTTTGCGTCGTTGCCGCCCACGATTGCAATGCGAGTGCCGGATACCTTGATGATAAAATCGTCGTACTTTATGCTGTTAAATGCTTCGATGCTTTCGTCGCGGTTGGTAAGACCGACAAGAATTTCGTAAGGATAGCGGTTCGCGGGATCGGCGTTGCGCTCAAAGTCGGTGCTGATGGTCATTTTGTCAAGGCTGTACGCCTCCTCGATAGCAACACGCAGGTCCACGGAGATAGAGGTGAGTGAGTCTGCGTTGTCGGGACGAATTACTTTATATTCAGTCGTGCCGCCGGAAACGATGGAAAGGGGAGGTGCCTGTGTTTCGGCGGGAGCCGTGGTGTCGGGTGTGGCCTCTGTAGTGGTGTCGTCTGCGGGGGTGTCGGCATTTGAGCAGGACACGAGCAGAAGAGCGCACATAAGCAAGGCAAGAATGAAAGTCAGCTTTTTCATGTTTTTATCCTTTCGGCGATAAAATTTGCTATCTTTTATTATAACAGAAATTGCCGTATGTGTCAACGGAAAATTTATAGCGGCAAATTGCGTGTTTTTATTTTTATATTGCATTTTCCGAAATTTGTGATATAATTAAATCAGATGAAGAGTAAAGTTTTCTCGGAGTTTAGTAATTTTACAAGCAGAGGAGATATTATTATGGAAAATATCAGAATTCAGGACGATCTTTATATGTACGTCAACGGCGAAACTCTCGATCAGCTGGTCATTCCCGACGACAAGCCTGTGGCAGGTGGTTTTTCGGAGCTTGCCGACGGCGTGGAAAAAATAATGATGCAAGAGTTTGAGACTATGTCAGAAAACAAGTCTTATCCTAACGACTATCTCAAGAGAGCCTGCGAGCTTTACGCCATCGCAAAGGATGCAGACAGAAAAGAGAAGCACGGTATTGCTCCCGCCCTTCGCGCATTGGCAATTATCGATGAAATAAAGCAGCTTGGCGACTTCAGCCGTCTTTATAAGGCATTGTCGCTCAAGGGCATTCCCACGCCCATTAACATCGGCGTTGACACCGATATGAAGAATACAAAGCAGCGTCTTGTTTACATTCAGGGTGCCAGTGTAATTCTTCCCGACGCTTCTTATTACAAGCCCGAAATGGCGGCTCAGAAGGAGCAGATACTGGGCATATGGACAAATGTCGCGAAGTCCGTTATGGCACAGACCGATCTGTCACCCGAGGATCAGGAAAAGTATGTAAACGATGCGCTGGCATTTGACGAAATTCTGGGCGGACTGGTAAAGACAAGCGAGGAGTGGTCCAGATATGTCGAAATGTACAACCCAATGGACGAGAGTAAGGTTGCCGAAATGCTGTCCACTCTTGACTTTGGCGGAATACTCAACGATCTGTTCGGCAGAGTACCCGAAACTATCGTTGTTACCGAGCCTCGTTTCTTCGGCGACTTCGCAAAGGTGCTGAACGATGATACTCTGGAGCTGTATAAGCACTGGGCATATGTTACGGGACTTATGTCAGCCTGCAACCTGCTTTCCGAGCAGCTGCGTGATATGGGCGGTATGTATATGCGCGCGCTGACAGGTGTGGCAAAAATGCAGTCTATTGAAAAATTCGCGTATAACCTTGCGTCGGGAATGTATTCTGAGCCCGTGGGCATTTACTACGGCGACAAATATTTCGGCGAGGCGGCAAAGAAGGATATTACCGAGATCGTTTATCAGATCATCGACACATATAAAGAACGTATCAAGACAAACGAGATACTTGGCGAGCAGACCAAGGCAAAGGCTATCCTCAAGCTGTCCACTATGGGTGTAAAGATGGGTTATCCCGATAAGGTCAGAGCTATTTATGACAAGCTGGTATTTAACGCGGATGACTCGCTGTTTGACATTATGCTGTCGCTGAAGGCTATTCGTGAGCTCGACGTACTGTCCAAGCTGGATCAGCCCACCGAGCCCGAAAACTGGGCGATGCCCGGCCATATGGTCAATGCTTGCTACGATCCCTTCGTCAACGATATTACTTTCCCCGCGGCTATTCTTCAGGCACCTTTCTACTCGCTTAAGCAGACCAGAAGCCAGAACCTTGGCGGTATCGGCGGCGTTATCGGTCACGAGATCTCCCACGCATTTGACAGCAACGGCGCAAAATGCGATGAAAACGGCAACATCAACGACTGGTGGACAGAGGACGACTTCAAGAGATTTGACGCAAAGGTTCAGGATATGATCGCTCAGTTTGACGGCATCGAGCTGCCCCAGGGTAAGGTCAACGGCGCGTTTATCGTCAGCGAAAACATGGCGGACAATGGCGGTATGTCGGTAACTCTTGATATTATGTCAAAGACAGAGGGCGTTTCCTACGAGGAATATTTCGAGAACTGGGCAAGAATATGGTGCCAGAAGGCAAAGCCCGAATATTCTCAGCTGCTTCTTTCGGTGGACGTTCACGGTCCCTGCATACTCCGCGCGAATATGCCCCCCAGAAACTTCTCCGAGTGGTATGAGACCTTCGGCGTCAAGGACACCGACAAGATGTATCTTGCACCCGATAAGCGTATAGTTATCTGGTAAAAATAAAAGATGACAGAGAAATTTCTCTGTCATCTTTTATATTATGCCTTATTTTACGAACGTGATCTCGTCGAAGATAATGTAGTTATCTGCGGAATAAACGTAGCCGTCGGTGTAGCAACGCATATTGAGCACGAAGATGTCTCCGAAGGTGTCGCCTTCCAGAGGCTTACCGTTTTTAACGTCGTAGTAAGAAGTTGCGGGAACGTATACCCAACCTGCAAAGTTATCCGGGATCTGCATACGGCAAGCGGTGATGTTGGTGGTCTGTACCCACGCACCGTCAAGGTAGTAGTAGCCGATACCCGAGCCTGTAGCCTTTTCGGGACCCTGAGAGCGCCAATCGTTGGTGTTGATGGTAACGGAAGTACACATCTTGTCGGGCTCGCCTGTGGGAACTACGTTAGAAAAGTCAACGTAGAACAGAATACCCTTGCAGCCAAGTGTTATAACATCCTCAAAGGGGCAGACCTGGATCTCGGTACGCTTTGTGCCGCCGTCGTCGCAGGCGTTGATCTTGATAGCTTTGCCGAAGATAGCACCGTTCAGGTCGTCAACATATGTAGCGCTGCCTCTGGAGTTACCCTCGATGAGGTAATCTTCCTCGCCACGGTCAAAGCACATGGTACGGCAAGCGATCTCGAAAGCGGAGCCGTCGGGAAGCGTTGCGGGCATAACGGACTTGAGCGCGTTTTTGTCAGCGTCGGAAAGGTCGCCAAATTCGATGGGAGCCAGAGGAGCTACGGGAGTGGTGTCCGCGGGAGCCGCAGTTGTGGTGTCGGCAGGAGCCGCGGTGGTATCAACGGGCGCTGCGGTAGTTTCCTCGGGAGTAGCAGTGGTAGTGTCTGCAGCAGGAGCCGCGGTGGTGGTATCGGGAGTTGCTGCGGTAGTTGTATCGGCGGGGGTATTTGTGTTGTCGCCGCCGCAAGCAGCCATGGAAAGAACCATCATCAGGCAGAGTGTCAGAGCTATAATGCTTTTGATTTTCATAATTGCCTCCAAATATTATATTGATAAAACCATTATAACAAAATGAAGTCGTATTGTCAAGGGGATTTAGGGTTTATTAGGATATATAATGTTAAACGGTGGGAGTGAGCAATTTCATTAAGTTGAAAAAAGGCTCTCCCTTTGGGAGAGCTCCCGCCTTAGGCGGGTGAGAGGGGGGATTTTTTAAAATGCCCTCTCCGTCACGCTTCGCAGCGAACCCCCAAAGCTCATTTCATTCACTTCGGGGAACCCCTGCCGCGTGCCACCTCCCCCAATGGGGGAGGCTGACAGATAAGGCGCGCCGTGGGCGCGCCTTGGGAGTATTATTAATTTATTTCAGATTGCCAAGCTGTGCTATTACGACCGAATGGAAGTATGACTGTGTCAGAATTTCCTGACGTCTGCTCTCATTTGCCGCGTTTAAAGCGTTTTTGAGCGTGGAATTTGTTACGGATGTGGTAAGGAAGGAGTCAAGCGAGAAGGTCATGTTATCAATGGCGATCTCAATGCTTGTTTTGGATTTTTCACTTGTGGCGTATCTTTGGCTGAAAAATCCAGAAACGGTGTCTTCAGCACTTAACCATCCGCCGTTATCTGAGAACACCCAATTCATGTAAGCGGACATAGGTTCAAGCATGGCTTGCGCTCTCACATCCGTACCGGCTGCGACAGAGTAATATATTGCTTTGTCGCTTACGGGTGAACGGTATTTTCCGCCTTCGGTGATTGCAGGCATGGGGAGCAGCTCGCATTTTGACTCACTGTTATAGGTCGCGGGACTGGAGATCGTATCAATGTAGAAAAGTGTGCTGATATGCTCGGAGGATACCGAGGTCGTCATTTTCAGCTTGTTGGCTGTAAGCAGATCGGCTAAGCTGTTGACAAAATCAAGCGCGGTGCCGTCCGAGAGTGAGGCGTGAACTGTGGCGGAGTTGCTTGCTATCTGAACGCCTGCCGAGGTGCCAAGAGCTCGGAGTGTATCGTCTGTCAGAACAAGTCCGTAATCGGCAGAGCCGTTGAGTCCTGCGCCGCCTTGCGCCGAGAGCTCGTACATTTTGTCAAACGTCCATTTTCCTTGCTCGACGATGCCGTGTATATCAACATCGAGAAGCGCATCAATGTTGGGGTTTGCGTATATGATGTAGGTGTTGGCGACGGTATTGGGAGATATGATGCCCGACACAAAATACAAATTGTCGCCCACTGATAATTCCTCTTCCATATTTTCGGGCCAGTATTCAGATTCGTAGTCGATATAATCGTCAACTTTGATTTTGTCAAGAAGCCCGGAGACTGCCAGATTGGTTATAAAACGTGCTTCGCCTGTAATAAGAGCACCGTCAGAGCCTGTCATTGCCGAATTTTTGACCCAATCGAAGTATTGGCTTTCGTCTGAAAAATACACTGAGGAAATATCGAAAAGATTTTTGAAAGAATCCATACGATGAAACAGGCGCATATCTAAGCCGTAATCCTGGACATCTCCAATCGCGTGAAATTCAGTCCACGGACGTGTGATAGGATCTGAGTTAACCATGCCGGCGGCATATATTTTGACGCGGAGATTTTCTTTGTTGTATTCCGGTGCTTTGGTCGTATCTTCGGGAGCATCGGGATTGAAATGTCCAACCACCTCGGAGGTTGTGTCTGTGGGATCTAAAGTGGTAGTATCGATGGGCTCGGAAGTGGTGGTGTCGGTGGGAGATGAAATGTCAAGCTGTGAGCCGGGGCCGTCGTTGCTCGGTGTGCCGCCGGGGCGTCCCACGAAGCGCAGCATAGCCACGTAGCCAAGTCCCAGTGCGCACACAAGTGCCAGGCAGGCGGTGACTTGAGCCGTGCGCGTAATGACGCGGCGGGGGATGTGAATGGCAATTTTGCGTTTTTCGTTTGCTTTTTCGGGAGCATTTATTTGATTTTGCTTGAGAATCTTGCGGAGCTTGCGGTTAGTCATATTAAAAACCCTCCTTGATAAGTAATGTTTTGAGTTTTTCGCGTGCGCGGGATAGTCGAGTTTTGACCGTCGACACGGGAATGCTTTGCATTTGCGCAATCTTTGAGGTTCGCAGGTTATTATAATAATAAAGGATGATAACCTCGCGGTATTCGTCGGGCAGCGCGGATATGGCGCGGCGGACTGCCATTTGGTCGTCGGTCATATCGTCATAGGTGGCAGGGATGCTGTCGCCAAGCTCCACTGTGTTGCTGTGTCCCGCCAGATACGCGGTGCAGACGTTTGACGCGATCTTTAGAATATAGGCTTTGGTGTTTTTCAGCTGAGTGTCGCCGTTATAACGGAAGAAACGCAGAAAAGTGTCTTGCGCCAGGTCCTCGGCGTAGTGAAGCGAGCCGACTCTGTAAGCGCAATAACGATATACGTCACCGTAATATTTTTCGTACAGAGCCTCCTGCGCCCGACTGTCGCCGCGCTGAGCGCTTACAATAAGATTGTTGAAAGCCATGACGTAATCCTTTCTTTGAATTTGATGCATCTGCCATATATAACCCCAAAAAACTCAAAACGGTTTCAATTTTGAAGAATGTTTTTTGAATAATCGAAAAAAAACGAGAAAAACTAAAAACAAGTATGATAAGAGGATAAAAATATGAATATAGAAAAGCAAAACTACCGTCGGTATGTGGACGCGCGGGCGCCCAAGTCCGCCGTAGCGCAAAACTGCTTGCACGCGTTTCTAGTGGGCGGATTTATTTGTATGTTCGCCCAGGCGCTGAAAAACGTGTATATGGGCTTTGGCATGGAGGAGCAAAACGCCGCCACGCTGTGCTCTGTGACGCTGGTTTTTATAGCGGCACTGTTGACGGGACTTGGCATTTTTGATAAAATAGCCAAATTCGCCGGTGCCGGCACGCTGGTGCCTATTACGGGCTTTGCCAACGCGGTGGTGTCTCCTGCCATGGACAGCCATGCCGAAGGCGTGGTGCTGGGCATCGGCGCAAAAATATTCACTGTGGCGGGTCCCGTACTGCTTTACGGCACGTTAGCCGGGGCAGTGTACGGTGTGATATATTATTTTGCGTCGTTTTTGCCGAGATAAAAACAGACCTCTTCCGAAAATGTCGGAAGAGGTTGCTTTATTCCACGCGGTATCCTTGCCCGCGAACGGTCTTGATCAGGGGCAGGGGATAAATTTGCGCTATTTTGCGGCGCAGGGAACAGATATGCACCTCAATTTTGTTGGATGCACAGCCGCCAAGCAGGGCGGCTATTTGCTCATAAGTTACAATTTTGGCGCGCTCACTCATCAAAAGCGAGAATATTGCCGCCTCTGTTGGCGTCAGTGCTACACTGCCCGAGCCGCAGGACAGCACTCTTGAGGCTTCGGTAAGCGTGAGCGTTGGCGCTTTTTTAGAGTGGGCTGTTACGTAGCTGTGTTTGCCCGCGTTGGTTACGGCGTCCTCAACTGCCGCTATCAGCTCCGAAAACTCAAAGGGGCGCGAAAGCACCGCGCGGCACTTTGCCGCCGTGTGAGTATCAAGGGCGTCGGGCTCACGGCACACCGCGATTATTGCGCTGTGCTTTTTGTCGTGGGGTAGCTCGGCGCTGTCAAGGTCGAGGACGAGAGGACAGGGGGCTGTGGGTTTGATGGTCACATCATAGCCGCTGTCCTGAAGAAGCAGTGTCAGCAGACGGTTGAGACTGCTGTCGTTACATAAAACACGTACCTGTTGCATCATCCCAGCAGCTTCCTTCCCGACAGGTGAAGCAGAGCGATATTGCCCTTGTATACGCCGACGCTGTAGCGGGCTTTGCCCAGCCAGCCGTAGCGCAGAGTCAGAACATTATCCTCAAATGTAAAGCTTCCTTCTGTGACCTTGGCACCGTAAGTGTAGGTAAACGTGCCATCGGTGCGCAGCTCAAGTGTGTGCGACACGCCGTCGGCGTCCTTCCACATCCATACGTTGCAAATTTCAAAGTCGGCAGACGGTGCAGATGTGGTCAGGGAGTGTGTGGGTTTACCCAGAGATGAGGGGCGTTGTACGCCTTCGGCGGAGGGGGCATCATGAACCGCTTCGGTTTCCACCGCCATAGTGTAGTCGGGCTTGGCATTAGTTTGCGCCGGTGCGGCGGTGGTTTCTTCGGAGGCCGTCCACTCGGGTTCCTCCGGAACTACGTCGGCAGGTGCTCCTGTGAAGCTGCCCGCTTTTTCTGTGGAGTCCTCTTCGGGATATTCCGCGGTGGTCTCGGGGAGGGGGAGCGTAGTTTCGGCGGGTGATGGGGTAGTGTCTGTCGGTGTGGGAACAGTACCCTCATATGCGGAGTAAGTACCGTCCGGCATAGCCGGCTCGGTGGAGATAGCCGTTGTTGTGGCGACAGTGGTGGAGAGAGCGGTGTCATGCCAGTCGCTTATATCGGAGTGAGAAGGCTCTACGGGAATATTATCCATGGAGCCTGTAATTTCTGCTTCGGAGTCATTTATTCCGTCGTTCAAATCTGTTGGCGGAGTCAGCTGCGGAAGATCCGACTTTTCCGTACTGTCGGCAGAGCCTGAGTACGTCGGGTCTTTGTGCTCGTTCAGTATGATGAGGTCGTCCTCGTTTATGCCCATTCGCTGTATAAGTGTGGAGGACATAACGCTGATGCACAGCATGGCGGCAACGCCGATGCCGAGATAAGTTATGGTCCTGCGGCGGCGGGCGGCGCGTTTTTGCGTGCGGACAGAATTCATTATGCGCTCGTGCAGTCCGTCGGGAACTTGCACCTCGCCTGCCTCGCTTACGGCACGGCAAACTGCGGATATTTCGTCGTAAAGACGGCGGCAATCGTCACAGTGCTCAATGTGTGAGGCTACCGCGGCGGCTGTAGCTTCGTCAAGCTCATTGTCGATATATTCACTAATAAGACGGCTTACTTGCTTGCAAGTGAGCTCTAAATTACGTTTTTCGTCCATAGCGGTGCCTCCTTTCGTGTGTTTTCATATGTAAAGACGAATGATTTCAAAAAAAGTTCCGTGTTTTTAAAATTTCTTTTAAATTATTTCGCGCGCGGGACAGTCGGGATCTGACCGTGCCGGGATCAAGTCCCGTGGCCTCGGCGATCTCGGCATAACTGAGACCGTTTATGTCGCGCAAAATTATTATTTCGCGGTGGTCGGTCGGTAATTCATCAATGGCGCTCCGTACCTCCTCTATCTGCTCGCGCCGCACGTAGTCGGCGGCGGGGTTGGAGGAGGTGTCGGTGTCGGCAACGTCAAGCTGTGATTCTTCACCGTCATCATCCTCCACCGTCAGCGAGTCTGTGGGACGGGAATTGCGGCGGCGTATCATGTCGATGACCGTGTTGCGCGCGATGCGCATTATATAGGTCTTGACCGAAGCCTCGTCGCGCCACGTGCCAAGCGTGCGCCACAGCTTGAGGAACACCTCCTGCGTTGCGTCCTCGGCATCCTCGCGCCGTCTCAGACTTTGCAGGGCAAAGCTGTAGACCATGCCCTCAAAGTGTCGCACCAGCGACTCAAATGCGGTATCCTCTCCGGAGGCAGCACGCCGCATAAGCTCGGCAAGTATTTGATTGTCGGGTAACATGCTGACCTCCTTTCAGGGATTTTTATGTGGGGCTCTGTTTTGATAAAAGTTTTTGCGCCGCTTTTTTTAAAAAGCGGCCGCCGATCCAACGCGCGTAGCGTTGGTCGCCCTCCGCAGAGGGCGAAATCCCCTTTGCCTTCGGCAGCGCCACGAAGGGGTGAATGGCAAGCCGCAAGGCTTGCCAGAGGGGAAACACACAAGTGGGGGTTTCCCCTAATAATCAATTAATTATTTGCAAAGTTTTGCAAAAATTTCTTCAATAATATCGATACTTTCTGCTTTCATAATAGCGTCGCGGGCGGTGGCTGAGCCGTGTATGCCGCGGGTGTAGCGTGCCATGTGCGGTCTTGCCTCGGCAAGACCGACTCGCTCGCCCTTGCGCGCGATCATATCCTTGGCGTGGTCAAGCGCCAATTGCAGACGCTCCGCGTCTGTGGGCGGCACGTACTGAACTCCGTCCAGCGCGCAGGCTATCTCACGAAATAGCCACGGATTGCCCAGCGCTCCCCGCGCCACGGCTACGCCGTCACAGCCGGTCTGCGCTATCATTTTCACCGCGTCCTCGGCGCAGAAAATGTCGCCGTTGCCGATGACGGGTATTTTTATTGCTTGTTTGACTTGTCCGATTATGTCCCAGTCCGCGCCGGGGGCGTACATTTGCTCACGGGTGCGCCCGTGAACGCAAACCGCATCCGCGCCGTTTGCCTCGGCGATCTTTGCAAGCTCTACGGCATTTATGTGCTCAAAGTCCCAGCCCGTGCGGAATTTGACGGTCAGCGGAATTTTTATTGCTTTTCGGACCGCGGCAATTATCTCACCTGCCAGTGGCAGATCTTTCATCAGTGCACTGCCCTCGCCGTTTGATACCACCTTGTGGACGGGACAGCCCATGTTGATGTCGATGGCAACGGGAAGCAGTCTTCCGTCATCAGCACCGCGGTATTCACCTGACTCAAGCAGTGCGGCGGCGCGTGCCATAAACTCGGGCTCAGAGCCGAATATCTGGACAGAGCAGGGGGATTCGGGCGGCGTTATTCGGGCGATATTGGCGGTTTTGTGCGTCTTATCTGCCTTTTTGGTGCTGAGCTGCTCATAGCAAAGCGCCTTTGCCGACAGCATTTCGCTGACGGTATATTCCGCGCCCTGGGCGCGGCAGACGGCGCGAAAGCTGGCATCGGCGGCACCCGCCATAGGGGCGAGGACAAGTCCGTGACGGAGCAGGGTGTTGCCTATATAAAAGCTCATCTGGCGTATTTTTTAGCGGCGCGGCAGGCTTCGCTGTGTATCTTTTTACACAGCTCGATATCAAGTCCCAAACGCGCCTGGGGCTCGCCGCCCTGCTCGATCTTTATGGGACGCTCACGGCCCGTGATGGCGTAGAAAACGCAAGCGGCGGCAAGATATGTGCCAAGCGGTGTCGCGTGGTTGCCGTCGTCGCGGTAGAGAGGTAGATCCTTGTTGCCGCGAAGCAATTTCATCCATACCTCGCCCGCAGGCGCGATGGGAGCGTTCAGCTTTTCAGCACCCTTGACGTAAGCGTCGATAATGGTGGGTTGGTACTTGCGGTTGTCGCGGTTTGCCCAGATCATATAAAGAACAGGCTTGGCGGTGGAACGGCTCAGGGCGTTTTCATAGAATTTGTTAAGACCTTCCTCGAAGTCCTCGGGATTGAAGCTGGAGGCAACCTCCTGGAGCACCACGTAATCGTGCTTGCCGTATACTATATTAAGGATAGAATCCTTGCGCGCGCAGTGGTAGAGCAGATTTTTGCCGCCCTCGGTCTGCATGCTGACGTGGGCGTCGATGCCTATGGAATCGAACATTTCGGCTACCATGCGAGGCAGCTCGTTATAATATGTGTGGCTGTTGCCGATAAAATGAATACTGATCTGTTTGCTCATAAAAATGTCCCCTTTGTTTTATGTATTATTTATATAATAACACAAACAAAGATATATTGTCAATGTGAATTTTACAAAAAGTAAATACGGGTATTGACTAAAAGGGCACAATGTGGTAAAATTACTGTGCATCAAAATTTTCGAAATAAACGAAAGAGGAAAAATCATGAAAAAATTACTTTGTATGGTACTGGTATTGCTCATGCTGCTGCCCTTTGTAGTAGCTTGTGCCGACAATAATGGCGACACTCCCGCCGATACCACTACCGCTGCTCCTGCAACACAGGACACTACTGCAGGAACTGCTACCGGTGAGACAACCCCTGCTGAGACCACCGAGCAAAAGATTCAAGCCGACATTCCCGATGTTCAGTATAAGGGCTACACTTTCCTGATAGCAAACGATTATGCGGATGCTACCAAGTATACCTCCAACCTTATCGTTTCCGATACCCAGACCGGCGAGCCCATCAACGACGCTATCTATGCGCGTACCGTGCTTGTTGAGACTCAGTTCGGCATCGAGCTGGTTGAAGAGGATATCGACGTTAATCCTTACGTTAACGTTATTCAGTCGGGCGAGGATACATACGCTATCGTTACCGCTGACCTGTCCAACGTTATGAACGTTGTAAACAAGGGTCTGACTCTTGACTTCAATGACGTTGACACCATTGACCTGACCAAGCCCTGGTGGGACCAGAACGCCGCAGCTAAGCTGCACATTAACGGCGCGCTGTACTACCACTTCAGTGATTTCTTTATCACAGGTCTTGACAACTCCCGTGCTACATACTTCAATAAGGACCTTGTTAAGGACCTGGCTCTTGAGAGTCCCTACCAGCTGGTTACAGACGGCAAGTGGACCATTGAGAAAATGAGAGAGATGGCTGCTGCCGCAACCTCCGATCTTGACGGTGTTGACGGCATCTCCACCACCGACCGTGTCGGTCTTGCCAACAACGCAGTAACCTTCTATGAGGCAATGCTCACAGGTTGTGACGCAGAGATCGTTAAGATGGGTAAGGATGACCTGCCTTACTTCTGCTGCTACGATGACAAGGATTTCTTTGTTAACGTATACCAGACCCTGCTGAACACCTTCGGTGACAGCAGCGTATACCTCATCGCTAAGACCGAGGATGCCCGTAATATGTTCATCAACGGTCAGCTTCTGTTCATGGTAGATACTCTTTACATGGCATCCAGATCCCGTCAGGCAGACATTAATTTCGGTATTCTTCCTATCGCTAAGTGGGACGAGGCACAGGAGAACTATCTGCACGTTTCTCCCAATCCCCACGCTATGATGATCCCCAGCGTTACCAAGGATCTTGACCGTACCGGCGTTCTGCTTGAGGCGCTTTCCTACTACTCCAGCGCTCACTATTCCGACGAGGCTCTTATCCCCGCATACTTTGAAAACTCTCTCAGATATAAGTCCACAACCGATAACGAGTCTGCCGATATGCTGGTTATCATTCACGACAACATTTCTTACGTTAACAAGGTAAACGGCACACAGCTCAGCGGCCTTATCTATGATTACTTTGAGCTTGGCAAGCTGGATATTATGTCCGGTATCAAGAAGCTTGAGACTGCTCAGAAGAAGTCGCTTCAGAAGGTGCTTGACAGTCTTTCAAAATAAAAAATAATCGGCGAAAGGATCATATATAAATATGAAGAGAATAATCGCGCTGATGCTGGCGCTGCTTACTTGCGCCACGCTGTTTGTTGCCTGCGGAACCGATCCCGTAGGTCCTGTTGATGATACGACCCCCGCGGCAGAGGATACTACCACCGCCGCTCCCGTTGAAACCACCGCTCCTGCGGTATCTGTAACCGTTGCCGCTGACGGCGCTACCGAATACGTAGTTATCCGTCCCGAGGATGCGGGTCAGGGCGTTGTCAATGCCGCCGCTAATTTGCGTCTGGCGCTGTCCGACGCTGTGGGTGTTCAGTTCCGTATTTCGGACGACTGGGTAAAGGATCCCACATCCATTCCCGAAAACGCTAAAGAGATAGTTGTCGGCAGATGCAACCGTCCCGAAAACGCAAATATTGAAAAGACGCTCCGCCGTCTTGACTTTGCTATCGTATACGCAGGTGAGCGTATTTACATCACGGGCGGAAGCGACGAGGCTGTTATTAAGGCTATCGAATACTTCACCGAGAACTATATCGATGCCGCTGCAAAGTCGGTTACCGTTATGAGCGATCTGAATTATGTTGAGCCTTATCAGTATGCTCTCGGCTCTGTTTCCGTCAACGGCGTTGACCTGATGGAATATACCATCGTTACTCCCAAGAACTGTGACGTGCTTACTCAAGCAGCCGCAGATAACCTGGTAGATTATCTCTACTACACCGGCGGTATTATTATGGAGACGGTTTCCGACTCTGAGGCTGCCACCGATTACGAAATTCTTATCGGTAACACCAACCGTCCCGAAAGCGCACAGGCTACTTCTGTTGCACTGAATGACGATCAGTTCGTTCTTGCACAGACCGGCAGCAAGATAGTTATGTACGGCAAGGGCTATATGATAGGCGGCGCGGTCAGCGAATTTATCAATGCGTACGCTGTTGCTAACAAGCAGCCTGTTGCTATCAACAATCTTCCCACCACCTGCGCCGCAAAGAAGTTTGAGTTCAAGACACCTACAAGCGCGCTGTTGCTCATCGGTGACGGCATGGGCTTTAACCACGTTGAGGCTTCTTTGGCTTCCGGCAGACTTTCCGAGTTTGTTGCACAGCAGCTGCCTAACAAGGGCTCTGCTATCACAGCTTCCTACTCTGTTCAGACCGGCAAGAAGGGTTACACCGACTCTGCCGCTGCGGCTACCGCGCTGGCAACAGGTTACAAGACTGTAAACGGTTATGTTGGTCTTAACCATAAGGGCGCTACCGTTAAGAACGTGCGCGAGCTTGCTTATGAGGCAGGTGCTAAGACTGCTGTCATTACCACCGACGCTATTACCGGTGCTACCCCCGCAGGATTTTTAGCTCACGTTTTGGACCGTGACCTGACCGACCAGATCCAGACTCAGATCAACAAGCTGCTTGCTGAGGGTAAGGTTGATTACGCGATCAGCCATAAGGACAGCAACGACGTTATCGATGCAATTCACGATCCTCTTTGGAATATCGCTCAGGGTGAAAATGGCTACTTCGCTATGATCGAGGCGGCATATATTGATAAGAGATCGCATAGCGTTGACCTCTCGGGTATGATCGCGCGTGTTATTCGTTACGATGCGTTTATTGCATATTGCATCGAATTCACACTGTGTAACCCCGACAGCGTTCTGATCATTACCGCTGACCACGAGACCGGCGGTCTTGAAAAGAAGGCAGACGGCACTTTTGAGTATACAAACTTCACCAAGGTTGACTACGTTCAGCATACTAATGCCGACGTTCCTGTATACGCTATCGGTATGGGTACCGAGATGTTCAACGGAACTAAGGTAGATAATACTCAGATTCCTAAGTTTATCGCTGAGATCTTCGGTGCAAAGACATTCGGTCAATAATTTAATAACATAAAACAAGTGCGGAGCGATGCTCCGCACTTGTTTTATTTGCCTGCTTGCTTCATAAAAGTGGGCTTTATTGTGGTGAGGACATTATTGCCCTCGCCTATGATGATCTTTTTCCACTGCGTCTCGTCGCCCTCGAATAACAGCGTGCTTATTTTTGTACAGCCCTCGGATGCGCGTGGGGCAATGGTTTTGACTTGCATTGTAAGCGTGATAGAGGTCATATTGGTTCCTGCGGGAATGCATATCAGCGTTGCCATGTCCGCACTGTATAGAATGCCGCCAATATCACAATAGGCGCTGTTGCCTTGGCTGACGGATATGTAGGAAAGCGAGGGGCAGCCCGCAAAGGCGGCGTTGCCTATGCTTGTGATCGAGGTGGGGATCTGTACCGCACTGATGGCGGTGTTGCCTGCAAATGCCTGGGGCGCGATGGCGACTACTTTATCCCCGCTGTCCGACGTGTGAGGAATAATAAGGCAGGTGTCAATACAGTTGCCAATGCCCGAGAGCGTGCAGGTGCCGTCGCCGTTTGAGGTAAAGCTCAGTCCCCGCGAGGCTACTACGCCGTAGTCAATGGACACTTGAATTGACTGCGTATCCGCTGTAGTTATTTCAGCCGCAGGCGGATCGGTCTCCACTGTGAGCGAGGTGTCCTGCGGCGGATCCTGATCAAGTGTGCCGCAACCGACGCTGAGCAGCAGTGTGCAGAGCAGAGTGAGTGACAAAAATACTATTGCTATCCTTTTCATTTTTTACGTCCTCCTTTTGTGGATCTTTATTATTGGATGCAAATAGATTATACCATTATTTACCATGTTGGTCAATGAAAAGTGTACGACGCGGAGTGGCACAGCGTGACACGACATGACACGCGATATTAAAAAACACGCCCCACAGCAGCGATTTATCGCCGCGTGGGACGGTTTTTATTTTTGTTTGTCGTAAACTTTATCAGTCAACTACCAGCATTACCTTGCCCTTGACCTGAGAGGGATCCTTGTACAGAGCAAATGCTTTGTCGGCGTCCTTCAGTGAGAAGGTCTTGAATATAAGCTCGGGGTCGAACTTAAGCTGACCTGTTGCGAAATAATGTGCGGTAAGCTCCCATTCGCGTCCGGGGAAGGGGGCGGAATAGCTCATCCAGGAGCCTGTGAGCTTGAACTCCTTGCGGTTCATGCACTCCCACATTGCGGGGGTGAAGGTCATATCGCGGTGAGGAGTACCGATACAGCAATAGTGAGCGCGGTTTGCGGCAAGCTTGAAGCCCATCTGAATGGTTATGGGGTTGCCCGCGGTTTCAAATACCATGCCGTAGCCTGCGCCGCCTGTGATTGCCATGGCTTTGTCCATGAAGTCGGGCTCCAGAGTATTAACCACCTCGTCAGCGCCCAAACGAAGTGCCAGATCAAGTCTTTCCTTGACAATATCAAATACTACTACCTTTTTTGCGCCGAATATCTTTGACCATTGGGCTGTGAAAAGACCGATGGTTCCGCCGCCAAGCACCGCAACGTACTCGCCGCCGTGGTACTCGTTGCAGTACAGACCGTGCAAAGCAACGGTGGAGGGCTCAAACATAGCCGCCTGAACTGCGGGGATGGAGGGATCGTATTTGACCGCGTTAAGCGCGGGCATTACAACGTACTCGGCAAATGAACCCTGTTGACGGGAACCGATAAAGCTGTAATGACGGCACAGCGCGTAGTTGCCTTTTTGGCAGTCGGCGCATTTCATGCAGGGAACAAGGGGAGCGCCGGAAACATGGTCGCCGATCTGAACTGAGGTGACGCCCTCGCCGACCTGATCGACTATGCCCGAGAACTCGTGACCCAGCACGATGGGGAAAAAGTGCGCGCCGTTGTGAAGCACACGGGGAACGTCCGAGCCGCAGATGCCGGATGCCAGAACCTTGACTCTGACTTCGCCAGGGCCTGCCTCGGGCGTGGGGTAATCGTCGTATCTTATGTCTTCGTTTGCGTAAAGAACTGCTGCTTTCATTATTATATAATATCCTTTTAAATTTTATATAGGACAAATATTTATTAAGTCCTTTTCTTTGAAAAGTTTTGAAGGTTTCCAAAGGAAACTATTTCAAAAGTTTCCTTTGGCGGGGTTCGGGGCAGAGCCCCGTTACAATATAATTTTATGCTTTTCCGTTACAGCCGCAGACGAGTATGCGGGTCTTAACGGCGTCAATTACTGCGGCGATGCCTGCCTTGCCGAACTTCTTGGGGTCGAATACTGCCTCGTCGGTCAGAACGTTTCGGGTTGCCGCGGTGTAAGCCTGGCGCAGCTCGGTTGCGAAGTTGACCTTGCAGATGCCCTCCGCGATGCAAGCCTTGACAGCCGCCTCGGAAAGTCCGGACGCGCCGTGAAGAACCAGCGGGATGTCGTGACCGCCGTCGCGAAGTGTTTTACGGATCTCCTTGAGGCGCTCAACGTCAAGAATGGGTTCGCCCTGGTAAACGCCGTGAGCGGTGCCGATTGCAACCGCCAGCGAGCTGATGCCCGTCTGCTTGACAAATTCCAGTGCATCAGAGGGGTCGGTGTAACCGCCCTTGCCGCCGTCAAGGTCATCTTCCTTGCCGCCGACCTTGCCAAGCTCTGCCTCAACGGGTATGTTCTTGGCGGAAGCCACGTCAACAACACTCTTTGTCAGCGCGATGTTCTGCTCAAAGGGAGAGTGAGAGCCGTCGATCATGACGGAGGAGTAGCCGCCTGCCATTGCGTTCAGCGCCAGAGAAAAGCTGTCGCCGTGGTCGAGGTGCAGAGCAACAGGAACGGTTGCGCGGGATGCCAGCGTAAAGGCAACGGAGCGGAACATTTCAATTCCCGCATATTTTACGGTGGAGGGAGTTGTTTGGAGAATTACGGGAGCACGGAGTTCTTCTGCGGCGGCGATGATCGCCATGCACATCTCCATGTTTTCAAAGTTGAACGCGCCTATGGCATAACCGCCTTTCTGTGCGTCCAGAAGCATTTTTTCACTTGTTACGTACATTTGCTGTTGTGTTTCCTTTATGTATTGGTTTTATTGGGTTAAATCTAACTTGCAGTTAATGCCCTGCAAGATGGGGAAAGTGGATGTTGTATGCCTTCCCCTATGGGGAAGGTGGATGCAAATTTGCATTTCCGCAAATTTGCAGACGGATGAGGCATTATCCAAGCTTATCGTAGATTGTGCCGATGTTCTTGTCCCAGACTCGCTTCATGCCCTTGACGTAAGAGGTCCAGTTTTCGGTGGGGCTTGCAGCCTTACGGAAGGAGGAGAAGCAGGACAGCTGGTCTGCGAAGAAACGGCCTGTGTCGTAAACCAGAGTATCGTGGAGCAGGTCGAACATACGGGCGTTGTTCTCGGTGCCAAGATATCTGTACTGGAAGGCTTCCTCATAGAATGCGGGAGTGATGCACTCAGCACCGTAGTAGCCGAGAGTTTCAAGAACGGCACCCGACATTGCGGGATCCTGCGCGTCAAGGGGAATGCTGTAGAAGGATACCCAGTAGCCGACGATGGTTGCGTATTCAGCCTGCGCGGTGTCATATTTGGGCGCGGGCAAAATAGCGAAATCAAAGGTTACATCCTTGAGGTAGTTCTGAACGTCTGCAACAGAGCCCAGATGGAATATGGAGCGCTCGCCGGTAAATGCGTCGTTTACAGCTACCAGCTCAACGTCTGCGTTATCGCGAAGCATTGACTGGCACTTTTCGAACCACTTGACCAGCTTTTCACCGTAAAGGTCATCGGACATGGAAATTGTGCCGTCGGTGTTGGCGGTAACAAACTTGAAGCCGCCGCCGTAGAACAGATTATCATATGTTACGTTGTTAGCAATAGTGAAGCCGTAGTACTGCTGACCGTCGTTGAGGTTGGAAACCTGACCCAGCGACAGCTCAAGCAGCTTATCAAGTGTCCACTCGCCCTTGTCAACGATCTCATACAGGTCAGGAATACCGAAGGACTCGGAAAGGTTTGTGTTGGCAAGAATACAGCCCATGTTGCGAACAAGTGTGGGGGTTATGTCGCCTGTGATAAAGTAAAGATTACCGTTGATGGCACTGGACTCGCGAATGTCACCCGGCCACCATGTCTGAGCGGTGTCAAGGTGATCGATCTCGCCCAGAGGCAGATAAAGTCCCTGCATAGCGCCGATAGCAGCTGCGGGGGTGTACTGACCTACAAGGTCAAATGCGTGGGAGCCTGCCTGAACGTTTGCGGCAAGCTTGGAAATGAATGCATTACGGTTTTCCCATTCGCCGGGCTCTTTTACGATCTCCAGCTTGATGCCGCGAGCGATCTCGGTCTTCATACGGCGATCGTAGATAGCGTCGTCGATCAGCTCGCCTGTGATCTCCTCGGAGTCCCATTCCCACTGGGTCTGGTTGGACCAGGTGAAGATGGTAAAGGTCTTATCTCCGTACTTGAGGTCTTCGGGAACTGTGAGGGTAGCCTTGGGGGCTGTGGTCTCCTCTGTTTGCTCGCCGCCTGCGGGAGTTGTTTCGCCGCCCTCGGGGGTGGACTGAGCGGGAGCGGTGGTCGTGGTCTGATCGCCGTTATCCTCGGGCTTAGCGCAAGCAACAAATGTACATGCAAGCATAAGCAGGGCAAGAATTACGGCCAAGCTTTTTTTGAATTTCATGATCGGATCCTTTCTTTAGTGCGTTTTATTTTAATTTAATTTAATATCTGCGTACTTGGGAGAATGGTCGGAAAGATCTTGAATTGCGTTGTCCAGGACTGTGGCAAATGCCAGAACACGGCATTCGGGGGTCATGAATATGTGGTCGATGGAGTTACCGCCCGAGGGACGTGCCTCTCCGAGATTCGCGCAGCCGCCTGCCACGTTGAGCAGAGTGCCCGCATCCTTTGCCGCGTACTTGGCGTCAACAGCACCCGTCAATTCCATAAAGTATTTGTAGTTGGCGGAATCCTGCTTGGTGTTGTAGTCGGCAGTGCAGAAGTAAGGGTAGGGATATTTTTCTGTTACTTTTTTGATGAGCTGTGACTCCTCCAGTGCCTGCTGACGGTTGTGCTCCTCGGTGTCCCAGCACCAGTGAGAGTTGAAGACGCTGAATTTTATATCACTTGTCTTGGAGGAAAAGACTCCCCAGGTTACAAGACGTATATTATTCTTGCCTTCGGTAGTGAAGTATGTAACTCCGCTGTCAACAAGATCATACTTTGTCTTGTCGTACAGTATAGTGGAATAGTTTACAAGACCGTCGGGCGTCTTTGTGTAAATGATCTCGTACGTGTCGCCAAGGTATTGAGGGATAGTCTCGTGCCAGTGGGGTGTGACCTCCTGAATACCGATAACGTCGGGTTTGTAAACTTCCATAAGCGCCGCAAATATTTCGATGCGTTCATAAACGGGAGTAATTTCGTAGGTGTTGCTCCAGGATTTGAACTCAGCTAAAATGTTTGCGGTCATAATGCGGATATCGGCACTCTCGGTCAGCGGGACGGAGGCTGTATCTATCAGCGAGTCGGTCAAGTGATCGCCCGCTTTTAGCGCTACCTCTTTGCCGCTGCTGTAAAGATAGGTGGTACAGAAGCGGTTTGCACCCTGCAGACAGGAATAAGGCGCGCCCGCAATAATGAAATTTCCGCCCTCGACACCTATGTGATAGGTCAGATTGGGAAATTCATATTTAGCATAAAACGCGGTGGACTCGGTCCTGTTTGTAGGGCCTATAAGAATTTCATTTGCCGCGGGCTCGGACTTTGTGTCGGCAACGATTGGCAGCATATATCCGTATCTTTCGGATATATCCTGCTGCAGCCGCTCTGCGGCACGGTCGTAGCCCGGCTTTGCCTTGGCGTAGACTATGGTAAAGTCACGCAGATCCTTGCCGTCAACTGTAAATGACGTTATGGGTGCATCCACGATGTAGATAAACTCCTTGAAAGTAAATGTAGCTTTTCCGTCAGCGGAGGTTTCCACGTTGTCGGGAAGAATATTTTTGCGGAAATAGTTGAGCGCGCGTATTGTCATTTCGGGCGTGTGCGCCGCGATGACTATTTTATTGCCCCGCTGCACTATAGCGTAGTCGCAGGTCTTGAGACCCTCCAGCACCTCGGCGGTCTGAGCGTAGTTTGTGGGACCGACGAGTATTTCATATGCCTCATCATCGTGGACCTCGTCAAACTTGAGAAAATCGTTGTCAAATTCCAGCTTGACGCCCGTCTTTTTTTCAATGTCGTCTATCATGCTGCGCATGGTTGTGAACATATCCTTGTCGGGACCGTCTGGATAGATGACCTTGAATTTTGTGGTGCCGTTGTCGATTATCTTCAGCGGCTCGGGCTCGGGAACGGCTGTTGTGGTGTCCTCGGGAACGGCTGTCGTGGTGTCGGCAGGGGTGTCGCCTTGCTCGTTGCAAGACATAAGCGACACAAGCATCAACAGCGCCAGCAGTATAAATATAAATTTTTTCATTTGACTATGTCCGCCAGATCCGCCTCGGTGATGCCCACGATGCGAGAGATATCGTCGCCCTTTCTGATGGCGTCCATTCCTGCGAGAGAGTGGGTATCGGTGCCGAATGTAAAGATACAGCCAACGTCCTTGGCAATTTTCATAACACGGATAAGCGGCTCATTTGCGTAGTCGTCCTCGGGGTGACAGAATGCGCCTGTATTTATCTCGATAGCAACGTTCAGCGCCTTTGCACGCTCAAAACAAGCTCGAAGCTCGGCGTCGGGAACGGCGTCGATAATCTTTTTTTGCATATCGCGTGAGAATCCGCAGGGGTGGAAGGGATGGGCAACCGAGGTCTGGACGGTACGTGCCACATTTTGAAGCTCGCTGTTTGCCATAAGCGAGTTGAAGGAGTCTACCATAAACTTTGCGCAGTATTCCACCATATCAACGGTAGGTGCGCGGAATACGCCGCTTGCAACCAGTGCGTCCATCTCTCCATAGCCCAGGGCGTTGACCATTTTTCTGACCTGATCGGCGGACAGCTCGGGAAGTGCGGCTGTGATGCGCTCGGTAAATACGCTCTTTATGTAGGCAGTATCGTCATTATCGGGCATGACAAAATTACGCATATGCATATGAGTATGGGGAATGAGCACGTAGTCAAACTTCTTTGCGGTTTCTGCCGACATACCCAGCGTGTCCTTCATAGCGGAATATTCGGTCTCGGTGCCGCAAAGTATCTTTACACCGCAGGTGTCTGCGGGAACGCAGTCCATCTGCTGAAGACCGTAGCTTATCATCTGGTTTTTGTACCAACCCGAGGCACCGGGTACTGTTTCGTCCCAAAGGTGGTTGGAAAGACCGAGAATTTTATGTCCCAGCTCAGCGGCGCGGCGGACGTAGTTTCCTACGGTTGCGCGAGGGTCGTAGCAGCAGCGGGAGAGGGTGGAATGAGTGTGAATGTCGTGCTTGATTTCCATGGCGTTATTTCCTTTTCTGTGTATTTTTTATGCGTTGGTTGCGGTTTCAAAGTCGAGGACGGCGGCGTCCTGAATGGAGCGCAGCAGGGCAGGCGCTTTGCCGCCGACAGGCTTACCGTCGATCTCCTCTACTGCAAGGCAGAAGGAGCCGGAGCTGGAGACAATGATCTCATCGGCGTCCATCAGCTCGTCAAGCGTGAAGGGGGACTCGTCAACCGGAATGCCGAGATCGCGGCAGAAGCGGATAAGATTTGCGCGGGCGATACCGGGCAGTATCAGATTGTCGGTGGGGGCAGTGCGGAACACACCGTCCTTGATTATGCTGACGTTGGAGTGTGCGCACTCGGTGACGCGGTCACCGCGGTGCAGTATAGCTTCACTTGCACCGGCTTGTGTCGCTTTGTGGGATGCCATTACCGAGGGGATGAGGTTCAGCGTCTTGATATTGCAGTGCAAAAAGCGGGTGTCCTCAAGGGTTATGACCTTAATTGGCGCATAGGTGTTCTGAACCTCGCGGGGAGTAATCGTAACCCACAGATTTCCGGGGACGAGAGGGTAGGAATAGTCGTGATTGCGGTTTTTGCCCTCGTCGCCGCGGGTGATCTGCCAATAGACGAACTGATTGGGGGCGTCAACCTTGCGCACAAGCTCGCTCAGCAGCTCGCCAAGCTCGGCTTTGGTGTAGGGAATCTTTATTTCAAGCTGCTCTGCACCCGAGAAAAAGCGGTCCAGATGGGCGTCCAACATATAAATTTTGTGGTTGCGGCTGTAGGTAGCATCGTAAACTCCGTCACCGAACCAGGAGGAGCGATCGTTCATGGGAACGGTCATCTCGGAAATGGGGGCGTAGCGCCCGTTGTAGTAGCCTAAGTCGTGCATATTATATAATAACCTCTATATATATTATAATTTATATAACTCCATTTAACAGTATATCACGGCAGCGCGAATATGTCAATAAATATTGCTCGGATTTGAAAATTTTGGTGACAAATTTTGTGCGCTTGTGTTGTGTTCGGGCGACTTTAATGCTATAATAAAAATGATGATAACTTTGGGGGGTACGGGTAATGATAAGGTTTTCAAACGGAGAAATAAAGCATCTGGCAATAGAGCTGCCCGACAGCGTAAAGCACTATAAATACAACGGCGACTTCAAAGGCGAGATAGCCGAAATTGACCGCTATCTTGAGCAGGATATTGTGCCGTCTTTGCGGCGCAGACTTGACATTGAGCGTGTCATAGCAGAGGGGATGCAGGAAGATTACAATACCGACCTTGACGGTCTGCTGTCAAAGGTACAGCGCCGTTACCCCGCCTGCGACAAAAAAGCGTTGCTTGAAATAGTGGATATGGGGCAGGTTGATTACATAATGCGAAACGGTGTAAAGTATTTTCAGAACGCCGCCGCATCAAATATATTCAAATGCCACAGGACATATCTTGAGCGTCTGTCGGACTCGGATGCCGCACAGCACACCGCCTCGGACGGTGAGCGTATGCAAAACGCCCGGATAATGCGTGAGAAGGGAAGTCGTGCCTTCCGCTTTACAATAGAGGAGCGTATCGAGGTGGCAGAGCACGCCGCGCGAGAGGGCGAGCGTATAACAGTGCACCTTCCGTATCCAAACGTGTGCCAATCTCAGCGCGCCGAGGACATAAAATTTATTGACTGCTCGCATGAGAATTATTATATTTCGGATGCCGTGCACCGCACGGTCTGCATCGATACTGTTTACCATCGTGGCGAGCGCTTTTGGGTGAGGTTCAGCTATGTAAACAGCGCGCCATACAGAGAGCTTGACGCGGAAATGATCTCGGATGCTCAGCCCGATTTTTATACCGAGGAAATATATCCTCACATCAGATTCACGCCGCTTGTCCGTGAGCTTGCGGAGCATATACGCGGCGATGAGAAAAATCCGCTTTTACTGGCGCGCCGCGCTTACGATTGGGTGACAAAAAACATAAAATATTCGTATATGCGCGAATATCTTTATATAGACAACATAGTTGAGTTTGCTATCCTCAACCGCCGCGGCGATTGCGGTGTTATGGCGGCGCTGTTTATTACGCTGTGCCGTTATTTCGGTATACCCGCAAGGTTTGAGTCGGGAAGCTCGGTGCAGACCGATGACATCGGCAGCCACGACTGGGCGACGTTTTACGTGGCGCCCTACGGCTGGCTTTATGCCGATCCCTCTTTTGGCGGCGGCGCGTTGCGTCGCGGAAACGAGCAGCTTTGGAATCACTATTTCGGCAATCTCGATCCATTCCGAATGGTGGCGAATAACGATTTTCAGCAGTCCTTTGATCCGCCCAAGCGTTTTATGCGCATTGATCCTTATGACAACCAAAGCGGCGAGGCAGAGTTTGAATCCGTGGGGCTCGGTAAGTTCGAGCTGATAAAAAGTCGGGACACACTGTCAGCGGAAGAGATATTTTAACGTATTTGGCTCATTTTTACATTTAAGCTTGTCATTGTTCATAATTCATATTATACTTTTGCAATTTGCTGTGATTTTCGTATAATATGACGAAATGTTTGGGTTGACTTATCTGTCGATTTGTTGTAAAATAAGGCAACTGCTGTGCGTGTATTCACAGCGAAATAATCCGAATAAAAACGGAGGATGACGGTATGGACATTCTGATCAATCGGCAGATAAGTCACGAGATGACAGACCGACTCAACACAGCCGCCGGTGCGGACGGTAAAATTTTATTTACCATCGTAGGCGACATATCCGACAAAGCGCATTATGCACATACTGCGCTGGCGTTTTGCGCCGAAAGCTTCTTCTCTTATAATTTTGATACCGACGAGCGCAGCGAGTCGTACAAAATTTCCGACATCGAAAAGATCTACAACAAGCGTATGTACGGTAACGGCGTCATGCGCGTGAAATTCAACGACGGTGAGACGAAGGATGTATACCGCTTTACTTTTGCGGTTGCAGCCCTTTGTGATGCCGCCGTTTTCTTTGTAAAATCTATCCGTGACGGTGTAAAACTGGAAGAAGCGCTGGGTAGTATTGAGGCGACTTACGAAAAGCAGCTTTCCATTTGCCCCAAGTGCGGACGCACGCTGTCCGCGCCCGGTGTTAAGTGTATCAACTGCGAGAGCAAGCGTAAAATTGTCGCGCGCCTTGCAAAGTACATGAAGCCCGAGATAGGCATACTGATCTTTTCGGTCATTGTTTCTATTCTGACCACAACTCTGGCACTTGTGCCTCCGTATCTGACCAAAACGCTGGTCGATGATATTCTCAAAGAGGGCAATGTTGCAGGCTCCGAAATTGACCTTTTCGGCAATTGGGGTATGCTGGCTGTCCGCGCACTTATAATTATCGGTATAGCGCAGGCGGCAATACTTATTATCAGACACGGTCTTGGCGCTGTGCGCGGCTACTATCTGCGTAAGGCGGGCGACCGCATAGTTAAGGACCTGCGTGATGACGTTTACGAGCACGCGCAGCATCTTCCCATGCGTTTTTACGACAAGACCTCCACGGGCTCTGTTATAAACCGTATTTCGGGCGACAGTGCAACGCTTCAGGCGTTTATGCTGCGTATAACTCAGGAAGTCGTGGTTCAGTTCTTCAAGATGGTAGGTATTATACTTATCATGCTTATTATGAACTGGCGTCTTGCTATCTTCTCGCTGATCCCTGTTCCTTTTGTTGCAATCGGTGCGCGTATATTCTCCAAAAAGATCGCGCCCTTCTATCGCCGTATCTGGCGTCGTTCCTCGGCGGTTTCCGGCGTGCTGACCGACACCATCCCCGGTATCCGTGTTATCAAGTCGTTTACCAATGAAAAGAACGCAACCGAGATGTTCGAAGAAAAGACAAAAGACTGGTATGAGACCGACATCAAGGCGGGTAAGATCCTTAACATTTACCCCGCTGTGGTCAACACCTTTGTCGGTTTCGGCTCGGTAGTTATCTGGATGCTGGGCGGTATGGCGGTTCTGGGTGTCAGCGGCGCGGCTATCGGAAATATTACCGCAGGTGTGCTTGTATCCTTTATTTCGTATGCCTCCATGTTCTACGAGCCCGTCAACTTCTTCGCAAACCTCAACGACTCGTATCAGAATGCGCTGTCCTCGGCTGAGCGTATATTCGATATACTTGACGCCGAGCCCGAGCACGACTTCGGTAAGGGTCACACGCTGCCCGAGGTCAAGGGCGCTATTGAGTTCAAGAACGTGTCCTTCTCCTTCGACCGCACCAAGAAGGTACTTAAAAACATCAATCTCAAGATCGAGCCGGGCGATATCGTGGGTATTGTCGGTACCACGGGCTCGGGCAAATCCACGCTGGTCAACCTGTTCTTGCGTTATTACGATCATTACGAGGGCAAAATACTGCTTGACGGCGTAAATATCCGCAAGATAGACATGGAATTTTTCCGTTCCAGCATTGGTTTCGTTCAGCAGGAGCCTATGATGTTCCATGACACTATTTTCAACAATATCGCATACGGCGACAAGCGTTACAGCGTCGATGACGTTATTCGTGCCGCCGACATTGCAAATGCTCACGAATTTATCGTGCGTCAGCCCGACGGCTACGATTCCGTGCTGGGCGAGCGCGGTGTGGGACTTTCGGGCGGTGAGCGTCAGCGTATATCCATCGCTCGCGCGGTGCTGAAGAACCCCAGCATACTTGTATTTGACGAGGCGACGGCGTCGGTTGACTCCGAGACCGAGCATCTTATCCAGGAGGCTATCGAGCGCCTCATCAGCGGACGTACCACCATCATGATCGCCCACCGTCTGTCCACGCTTTCCAAGGCTAACAAGATAGTTGTCGTTGACAACGGTGAGATCATCGAGTGCGGCACGCCTGAGGAATTGATGGCAATGCAGGGCAAGTATTACAGACTTGTTCAGATCCAGACCATGTCGGACAAGATCAAGCAGGACAAAGAGAAAGAGAGGTTTGAGTGATGGCACGTATTTATGTTGATAAAGACAACGGGCGCATCGAGCGTACCGATATGTATCTCGTAAAGCTGACCTTGAACGACGGAACGGTCATTGAAGATCTTGAACCGCGCAGACTTTTTCCGCACACCAAGACGGATCAGTATGTTACTTTGCTCAACAGCAAGGAAAAAGAGATAGCGCTTATCAAAGAGCTGAAGGATCTGGACAAGGATTCCCGCAAGGCGCTTGAGGACTGCTTCAGAGAGTATTATCTCATTCCCAAGATAAGCAGAGTCCTGCACGTTGAGGATAAGTTCGGCGCACTGAAAATGACTGTTATGACCGATCGAGGCGAGATATCCTTCCGCATCCGCAACCGTCACAGCGATATTAAAATGCTGCGCAAGAACGGTCGCATACTCATAAGAGACTCGGACGACAACCGTTACGAGATCCCTTGCTTCGACGACCTGGATCGCCACAGCAAGCATCTGCTGTTCAGTTATGTATAATATTATAATACTTGAGGGGGAACTTTTCAGCTCGCGCTTTGCGCGAGGTGTGTAAAGCTTCCCCCTCAAACTCCCCTTCAAAACTTTTTAACAGAGGGTATGTATAATATCCTCTCCCTTAGGGAGAGGTGTCTGCGAAGCAGACGGAGAGGGGTATTTAGAATAGATTTGACCCTCTCAGTCGCCTTACGGCGCCAGCTCTCCCAAAGGGAGAGCCTTTTGTAGAGTGCGCTTTTAAGTGAAATGATGCAGTAGATGACGCCGACCCCTACGGCCTAATAACAAAATTTTTCATTTTTCTAAAAAATGTTGACACACCCGCCCGAATATGATAAACTTAAATGGAAGAATAAACGGTGTTAAATCCGAATTTTGCGGAGGTTCATATGAAAAGATTGATTGTTTGTCTTATTCTTGCGGTAATGCTATTGTCCGTGCTTGCCTCTTGCGGAGCGCGCGGCGTTACTTTTCGCACAGACCCCGAGGTTGTGACCACGCAGACGAAAGAGATAAAGCTTTTGCTTGAAAACAAGAGCGGTAGAGAGATAGGTCACGGACACCCGAACCATTTGGAATGCAAAAAGGACGGCGAGTGGAAGCGCGTTGAGGGTATAAACGCTGACTGGCATCGTGATATTGGTTTGTTGACCAAAAACGGCAGAACTGCAGCCTTTACCATTGATAACGATGAAGGCAGCCTTGAGGCAGGCGAATACAGAGTGCAGATAGAATATCGTTTTGGGACAGGAATATTCAGATCGAGCAAGCCGCACACCGCCACGGTTGAGTTTAGCGTGACTGAATGATTTTCTATTGACAACAGGCAAGAAATATCGTATAATAATGTAGGTGTCACGCGACACCTACATTGTTTTTTTTGAGAGGCAAAATGAAACTTAAAAAGCTTTTGAGTCTGTTTTTGACCTTTGCCAAGATAGGTGCTTTCACCTTTGGCGGCGGTTATGCTATGATACCGCTGATACAGCGCGAGGCGGTGACCAAGCACAACTGGGTCAGCGATGACGATATTATGGATATTATCGCCATAGCCGAGTCCACCCCGGGCCCCGTTGCAATCAATTCCGCGACCTTTGTGGGCTACAAGGTGGCAGGAGTGCTGGGCTCTGCGGCGGCGACGCTGGGTGTTGTAATGCCATCTTTTCTCGTAATATATTTTATTTCCGGGCTTCTTCGCGAATTTCAGGAGCTGAAAGTGATAAGATACGCTTTTGCGGGTATTCGCGCGGGCGTTATCGCGCTTATCTGCAAGGCGCTGATAAATATGTTTAAAAAAGCGCCCAAGGATGTTATAAGCTACATACTTATGGGTGTGTCCTTTGCGCTGGCGGTACTGCCGCTGTTTGTCAATTTCAGAATCAACGCGGTCTATATTATTATCGCGGCGGGGATAATTGGAATTATTTCGGCGTTTGTCGCGGGAAGGAGGGCTCGAAAATGATATTTCTTAAATTGTTTTTGACCTTCTTCAAGATTGGAGCTTTCACCTTCGGCGGCGGCTACGCCATGCTTCCGCTTATGCAGAACGAGGTGGCGGCAAACAACTGGATGACATCCGAGGAGCTGGTCAACTTTATTGCGGTCAGCGAAAGCACGCCCGGAGTGCTTGCCATCAATGCGGCGACGTATATCGGAACAGAGGTTGGCAGTGCTTACGGCGCGTGGGGCGGTCTGCTCGGTGCGATATGTGCGACGCTGGGTGTTATCGTCCCTTCGTTTGTAATTATTCTTATCGTCGCAAGATTTTTGATGAAATTCAGCACCAACAGATACGTTGTCAGCGTTATGAAGCACTTAAAGCCTGCGGTAGTTGGACTTATTGCGTCGGCAGTAATAACGCTGGGACAGCCTGTATTTTTGCCAAACGGCTTTGGCGGTATTCAGCTGTTTCCGCTGATATTCAGTGTGGCGGTGTTCGGACTCGTTTTGTTTCTCGCCATTAAGAAAAAGCATCCCATACTTCTCATCGGTCTGTCCGCGGCGCTTGGAATTGCCGTCGGATTTATCGGCGAGTGGGCTAACATAGGAATGTTGGCGTAAATCAATTAAGTAAAAAATGAAACACGGTTGGGCGCGCTCCGTATAAAGCGAGCGTGCCGTCGGCGGTATTTTGGATACTGTCGGGGATAAGGAAAGTGCGGTGCAATTCCGTCGCAACAGCCATTACGGTAAAAGTCCGAATGCTTATCCATCCGTGCCGGCAAAACGCTCTTCGGGCAAGTGTCTCGGACGTGGAGGAGCGCGCTTATCGGTTCCCGTGCAGCAGGGGGACTTTAGCCGCGCCTTTCCGTATCGTGACGGGATGGGCGCGGTTGCTTTTCGTTTTGATATATTTAAATTATTCGGGGCGCTGCCCCGAGCCTCGCCGAGGGAACTTTTTGAAAAGTTCCCTCGGACTCCCTCAAAACTTTTAACAAAAAGAGGGAAGGGGAAAAATTAAAAAAGAAAGGTATATGAAAAAATGAAAAGAATTTCAAGCAAAGTATTTGTTGTTTCTGTTTCGCTGCTGCTGTTTGTGACTATGATGCTGTCCGCTTGCGGCAAAAAAGAGGTGCTTCCCGAGGTATGGGAAAACGCCACCTACAAAGAAGACACCACGCTGGGCGAGGGAGCCAAGACCGTGGACGTTTACGTTACGGCAGGTGAAAAGTCGGTCAAGCTGACTATCAAGACAGACGAAAAAACGCTGGGCGCGGCGCTCAAGGCGCTGTCCATCATTGAGGGCGAGGAGAGTGAGTTCGGCATATATATCAAAAAGACCAACGGTATCGTTGCCGACTATGATATTGATGCCTCCTGGTGGGGCTTTAACAAGGTTCTTGAGGACGGCACACGCGAGACCATGCTGACGGGCGTGGACAGCGTTGACATTGTCGGCGGAGAGACCTACGAGCTGATATACTCCAAATGAGCAGACCGAGAAAATGGCGGAGCGTCCTTTTCCACATGATAGTTTTCTCGATGTTTGGAGCTATGATGTTTTGCTCCAAATTTATTATGGAGGGACTGCCAAACATTCACCCGCTTGCTATGTTCGTCATACTTCTGACGGTGGTCTATCGCAGTCGGGCGCTCATACCGATTTATATTTACGTAATTCTTGACGGCTTGCGCTGGGGCTTTGGCATGGCGTGGCTGCCGTACATATATATATGGCTACCCTTGTGGGGTGCGGCAATGCTGCTGCCGCGCTCCGCACCCGGATGGGTGAAGCTGATATGTTATCCTACGATAGCCACGCTCCACGGCTTATTGTTTGGAATTATGTATGCACCTGCGCAATCCGTGCTGTTCGGACTGAATTTCGAGCAGACCGTGGCGTGGGTAATAGCGGGATTTCCTTATGACGTGCTGCACGGCGTTGGAAACGCAATCATGGCGTTGCTGATACTGCCGCTGAGCGAGCTTTTGTTCAGGCTGGAGAATAAATACGGTAAATAAAATTTTCGGCAGAGGCATTGTTCCCTCTGCCGATTTGTGTTATAATGGAATGGGTGATGAAAATGGATAAAGAAAAAGAATTGCCGAAAAGAAAAGACTTGCGCCTCAAACAATATGATTATAGTTCTGCAGGTGCTTATTTTGTCACAACATGCATCAAAGACCGAAAAAGAATACTTTCGGATATCGTCAAACCATCGACGGTATGGGACGGCGCCCTCGACGACCCGTTAACTTTCTGATATCATCAAACCATCGCCGGTAGGGGTCGGCGCCCTCGACGACCCGTTAACTTTCTGATATCATCGAACCATCGCCGGTAGGGGTCGGCGCCCTCGACGACCCGTTAACGCCGCAAATACAATTAACGGAAATCGGCAAAATCACCGAAAAATATTTATTATCAAGCGAAAATATCCCCGGTGTAAAAATTTACCGATACGTAATCATGCCGGACCATATACACGCGATTATCTTTCTTTATCCAGATCAATATGCAATGCGCAAGGACGGGTCGTCGAGGGCGCCGACCCCTACCAACGAAATGTTACCGCATATTGTTTCTACGTTCAAACGGTTTTGTAATAAAGAAATTGGAAATAACATTTTTCAGCGTGGGTATATAGAGCATATTATTCGTGATCGTGAGGATTATGAAACAAGAACCAAATACATTTACGAAAACCCAATTCGCCGGTACTACTACAAATTGTACACAGAAGAATAGGGGGGCGGGCTTTGCCCCGTGCCTGTGTTGCTTGCAACGTTGTAATAAAAATATTAAGCAGAATGCAAAATAAGTGAGGAAATGCAAAATGAACGTAAACGAATATCAAGAATTAGCAATGACAACACTGAACCCGGAGCTCAATAAGAAAGACGTACTTATTAACAGCGTAATGGGATTGTGCGGCGAATCCGGCGAAGCAATTGATATTGTGAAAAAATGGTTGGCGCAAGGGCACGAACTCGACAAAGAACGTTTATCAAAAGAATTGGGTGATATTGCTTGGTACTTGGCTGAGGCCGCTACCGCTTTAGATCTGTCTTTAGAGCAAATTTTACAAGCTAATATAGACAAATTGAAGAAACGGTATCCCGATGGTTTTGACTCCAAAAGATCAATTGTACGCTTGAAGGGAGATCTGTAAATTTCAATTTGTTGATTCTTATAAAAACGCCCCGACAGATTTTTACGGTCTGTCGGGCATTTTTGAGCAAAATATATTGACGAAAGTATACAAATATGGTATACTATTATCAGTATTAAAAGGAGTATAAAATATATGAAACAACAATTCAAGATAGGGGGAATGAGCTGTTCTGCCTGCTCGGCGGCGGTGGAAAAGGCGGTTAAACGCGTTGAAGGCGTGCGCGAGGCATCGGTCAATCTGCTTGAGGGCAGAATGATCTGCGAGATCGATGGCGACGAAGTTATTGACAAAATAATTGCCGCAGTCAGTCGCGCGGGGTTTACTGCCGAGCTTATCGTCCCCGAGAAAAAGGTACAGCCTAAAAAAGAGCAAGCCCAAGACAAAAGCGAAAAGGGCGCTGACGTGCGGCTTCGCCTTATTATTTCAATAGCTTGCACCGTAATTCTCATGTACGTGTCAATGGGGCATATGCTGCATCTGCCGCTGACGCATTATTTTCACGAGCCCGCTCACGCGGTCAGCTTCTTTTTGATACAGCTTTTGCTGACGCTACCCGTTTTGTATGTCAACCGTGCGTTTTTCCTGCGCGGCTTTCCTGCGCTGTTCCGCGGCGCGGCTAATATGGACTCACTGGTGTCACTGGGCTCTGCGGCGGCTGTTATTTACGGCGTGGTCTTGTTCTTTGCCGCAGGCGAGGCGCTGGGCAGGGGAGACCTTGAAGCGGTGCGCGAGTGCACTTCAAATCTTTACTTTGAGTCCGCTGCGATGATACTTACGCTTGTCACGGTTGGTAAGTTGCTTGAGCAACGCGCCAAGAAAAAGACGGGACGCGCGCTTGAAAAGCTTATCGATCTGTCTCCAAAGACGGCGCACGTTATAAGAGACGGCAGAGAGGTGGAGGTGGACGCTTCAGCACTTGTGATTGGTGACGTTATCGTGCTTCGCCCCGGTGAGTCGGTGCCCGCCGATGGCATTATAATTGAGGGCGAGTCCTCCTTTGACCGTTCTGCACTGACGGGTGAGAGCATACCCGTTGACCTCTCGGTTGGTGACGAGGTGTCCACAGCATCCGTCAATATTTCGGGGTCGGTGCGTTTTCGCGCCACAAGGGTGGGTGAAGAAACAACACTGTCCCGCATAATCGGTCTTGTCCGCGATGCGGGCGCGACCAAAGCGCCCGTGGCGCGTCTTGCCGACAAGATAAGCGGCATTTTTGTTCCTACGGTAATGATAATTGCCGCCGTAGCCACTATCATCTGGCTGATAATTTCACGCGACGTCAGCTTTTCGCTGAGCATCGGTATATCCATACTGGTTGTGTCCTGCCCCTGCTCGCTGGGACTTGCAACACCCGTTGCCATTACGGTGGCTATCGGGCGCAGTGCCAACGACGGTGTGCTGATAAAGTCGGCGCAGGCGCTTGAGGTACTGGGAACTGCCGATACGGTGGTGTTTGACAAAACGGGCACGCTGACCGAGGGTAAGCCCGCGGTTACCGACGTTTTTGCTGCTGAGGGAGTTACCATATCCGAGATGACACAGCTTGCGGCGTCGGTTGAAGCGGCAAGTGAGCATCCGCTGTCCCGTGCTGTGACCGAGTATTTTGAGGGCGAGCGCTTGCCGTGCGTTGGATTTGAGGCGGTATTTGGCAAGGGTGTACGCGGCGAGGTGAACGGTTCTGTTATATACGGCGGCAACCGCGTGTATATGCAACAGCTGGGTATTGATGTGTCACACGTTTTGGAGCGCGCCGACAGCTTGGCAGAGCAGGGTAAAACACCGCTGTTCTTTGCCCGCGATAATGAACTTCTGGGTATTATCGCCGTCGCGGACACGCCTCGCGAGGACAGCGCCGAAACGGTCAAGCAGTTGTGCGAGGCAGGCGTGCGCGTAGTCATGCTGACGGGCGACAATGCGCGAACAGCCGAGGCGATAAAGCAAAAGCTTGGCATTACGGAGGTCATTTCCGACGTGCTTCCCGAGGACAAGGAGGCGGTCGTACGCCGTATTCAGTCGGAGGGGCATAAGGTGGTCATGGTAGGCGACGGCATCAACGACTCGCCTGCGCTGACACGCGCCGACGTAGGTATCTCACCTGCGGCGGGTACTGACATCGCCATTGACTCCGCCGATATAATTCTTATGAACAACTCACTGACCGAGGTCGCGGCAACATTACGCTACAGCCGCCGCGTTATGCGCAATATAAAGCAAAATCTGTTTTGGGCGTTTTTCTATAACTCGCTGGGTATTCCCGTAGCGGCGGGTGTGCTGTACGGACTTGGTATACTGCTGAGCCCCATGATAGCCTCGGCGGCTATGAGCCTCAGCTCGCTGTTCGTGGTGACAAACGCACTCAGACTGTATAGAAAGCGCTGATTGTTGAATAAAATACTTTGCAACAGTAGGTCGCTCGTTAAAAGCTCAGCCTCCGAGACTGTATGTCTCGGAGGCTTTGGCGTTTATTCATCGTATTCCAGCTCTTGGCGCGTTTTTATGCCCAGATGCGACCACTCAACTAAGCTCGGACAAAACTCAAAATGCGCCGTATTGTCGTCCGAGACAAAATAGTCAAATCTTATATTGCGCGTTGACGCTATTCTCATACACTCTGCAAGCTCCGCTGACGTGTCGATATCGGCTTCGCACTGCAAAGCCGTTCGAAAACACAGCACGGGCTTACCGTCCGAATGCTTAAGATCAAACTCAATATAGTCATCATTTGCCGTCCGTTTCAGAAGCATCAACAGCAAAAGCAGCATCGCGCTTATCACATCGGCGTCATGAGCAATATTAATGTCTGCGTACTCCGCGCTGTTTACTCGAAGCGAAAGTCCAATAAACTGTGCTGCTGATCTGATATAGCTCGATATGGAGCTGTCAGCGCGTGAAAGTGCATAATATGGGTCAAACGGGAACTCAAACAGCTCCGAATGTTCTGACATGCCGACAGCCTCCGATACACTGTCGAACGCCACAATATCAAATTGCGCCGCACTTCCTTTCCGCGTAATATCGGGAATATCTATGCTCTTGGGTTCAAGTAAGATCAATACTCCCGCGGACCGCATAAGACTGCGTACCAACACAACAAAATGTCCCTGGCCGATAACGACTATGGGCATACGCGGACAGTCGATATAATGATCTGCCGCAATACTGCAAAGCCGTTCAAGCGTTAAGCAATCGATCCGCCCGACATTTGCGCTATCATCGATATCGTTATCCCTCTTGAAAAATGTTATTTTCTCACCGCCCGGTACACGAACAAGCGTCATGCTGCTTACTCTTGTTTCCGCCGCTTGCGTTCCTTTGGATTCATATACTACAGCACTGTCTATCACAACCGCACCTCCGCTTTTTGCTTAGCTGCTGTAATTTTACTATATTGCACCGGATTTTGCAATACTTATTACCGTTTATTGGCAGAAAATCAACTCTACTCACAGTAGAGTTGAAATATACTTCGAGTAGAGTTGATAATTTCAATAAATATACCTTGTATACGGATATTATGTTGATTTTTAATGCATGAACATATAAAATATAGAAGTAATTACAAATTAAAAAACGGAAAGGCGAAACACTCATGAAAAAAGCCAAAACGCCCAATTATCCCTTATACGAAACGACAGTATTTGAAAACTTTCGGATAATGACCGAAAACGTAGCGCAGAAATATCCCGATCGCTACGCAATATCATACAAAAAGAAGCCTCACGACAAAGAGGTTATTCACGTCACATACGCCGAGGCGCGTGATTATATCCGCAATCTCGGCACCGCTTGCATTGAGCTGGGATTGCGCGACAAGCATGTCGCTATCGTTGGTGAGAGCTCATTTGAGTGGGTCATGACTTATTTTGCGCTTATGTCCATCGGTGCTGTGACTGTTCCGATCGACAAGGAATATCCCACCGCAGACATCGCGGGCATACTTGACCGCGCAGAATGTCACACCGTATTTTACAGCGCTGTTATTCAAAACAAAATCGGTGAAATGCGCGACGGTCTTGCAACTGTCAAGCAGTTTGTCTGTATGACGGGCGACGAGTGCGGAGATACATCCGTTGCGTCTCTCGAAGCGCGCGGCAAGGCGCTGTTCGAGGGTGGCGACAATTCCTACTACGATTACGAGATAGACGACGAGCGCCTCGCATCCATCGTGTTCACCTCGGGCACGACGGGCAAGGGCAAGGGCGTTATGCTGTCAACCAAGAATATAGTTTCGGATATGACGCAGGGTATGTATCTGTTCGATATCACCCCCAAGACTATGAACGTGTTGCCGCCTCACCACACCTTCGGCTCCACCGTCAACTTTGTCGGTCACTTTGCGCAGGGCTCCGAAATTTACATTTCAGCCGGCATAAAGTATATTCTGTCCGAGCTTCAGGAGCAGCAGCCCACTCACCTTGTGCTGGTTCCGCTGTTCGTTGAAACTTTCTACAAGCGCATCTGGGCAACTGCCGAAAAGCAGGGAAAGGCAAAGGCGCTCCGCGCACTTATGAAAGCCAGCAACGGCATGAGAAAAGTCGGTATCGATATGCGAAAGACGCTGTTCAAGAGCGTTACCGACAAATTCGGTGGTAAGCTGCAGATGATCATCTGCGGCGGCGCGGCGCTCAATCAGGATATAATCGACACGTTCGAGGCACTGGGTATTACAATTCTCAACGGCTACGGCATTACCGAGTGCGCTCCCCTTATTACCTGCAACCGCAATCTGTATCAGAAGAACGGAAGCGTCGGCATGCCGATTATTGGCGAGCAGGTAAAAATAAGCGATCCCAACGAAAATGGCGAGGGCGAAATATGCGTCAAGGGCCCCAACGTAATGCTGGGTTACTACAAGGACGAGGAGGCTACAGCCGCTGTATTCGACGAGGAGGGTTACTTCCGCACGGGCGATATGGGTCGTCTTGACGAGGATGGCTGGCTGTACATCACAGGCCGTATCAAAAACCTGATCATACTTTCCAACGGCAAAAACGTATATCCCGAAGAAGTTGAGACTGAGCTGTCCCGCATTTACGGCGTAAACGAAGTCGTTGTATACGCGGGCGAGAGCCGTTCAGGCTCGGGACGCGAGGTCATCGTGGCAGAAATATATCCCGACTACGACGGACTGCGTGAGCGCGGAATCGATGGCGATGATGCTGTCAAGAGCTATTTTGACGAAAAGGTCCGCACGGCAAACGGCAATATGGCACCCTATAAGGCTATCGGTCTTGTAAAAATTCGTAAGACCGAGTTCGCCAAAAACACCTCTCGCAAGATAACACGCTTCAATATTGATAAGTCCATCGACTGACAATTCTCATCCCCGACAAAAATTGTCGGGGATGTTTGCTTTTATGCTTGACTATATGGGTTTGGTGTGGTATAATATTACATCACAAAAAATAACGGAGGCATTTATATGTTGAAAAGATCTCTTGCGCTGATACTGGCTTTGGTCATGTTAGTAGCAATTTGTGTCGGCTGCGCAAACACGTCCGATAACAACGGCGACGATCAGAGCGCAGTTACTACAACCACCGCTCCCGCAGGCAATGAGCCCGCAGGTAATGACACTACCGCGCAGACCGGTGACGAAACCACCGCTCCTGCCGAAACCACCGCAGACCCCTCCTACATAGCTGATATTCCCGCTGACCTTGACTTTGGTGGTAAGACCATCAATATCTTAGCAACCGCTCAGGCGTTCAGTAAGGATGAATTTGACGCGCAATCCATGAACGGTTCCGTTGTAAACGACGCTGTTTACGAGCGTAACCTTGCAGTTGAGGATGCACTTGGTGTGCGTCTCAATGTTATCCTTGCCGACCCCAGCAGCGTTTACAAAGCAGGTGATGCTGTTCGTAACGCAGTTGCTACCGGCGACAAGGCTTACGACCTGGCTACCATGCCCGGCTATACTCACACCGCTTACGTTCTTGAGGGTGACTTCTATGACCTTATGAGCGTAGAAAATCTCGATCTTGACAAGCTGTACTGGACTCAGGGCTTTAACCAGATCATGTGTAACGGCACACGTCAGTACGTTGCGTCCGGTGCATATTCCATCTCCATGTACCGCAATATGTACATTACTCTGTACAACAAGCCCGTATTTCAGGCTAACGGTCTTGAGGATCTTTATGACCTTGTAAAGGCAGACAAGTGGACATTCACAAAGCAGACCGAAATGGTTGCTAATCTGTATAATGACCTCAACGGTAACTCCGAGCGCGACGCCGCCGACGCATACGGCTTTGTAACCGGCGCGTGCACCTCTGTTGACCCCTACTGGGTAGGCTTCAATATGCCCATTTTGTCGCTTGATGACGGTGTATATTCTATCGCTTACGATACCGAAAAGCTTATCGACATCGTAACCAACGTTCAGAATATGCTGTTCAGAAACGAAGGCGTTTACTGCGTAGGTAAGTCCGGTACCGAGGACGGCTCCGACAAGACTGTTATTATTTCTCAGTTCGCAGCCGGCAATGCCGCAATGTGCACCACTATGATCTTCCAGATCGAAAACTATCTGACTCCCAACAATTTCGAGCCCGAGTACGGTATTGCTCCCATTCCGAAGTATGATGACAATCAGGAAGATTATTACACCCACGTTCAGGATCAGCTTACCGTTATGGGTATAGTTGCTACGGTAAGCCAGGACGACCTCCCCATGATGGGTGCGGTTATGGAAACCATTGCGGAGCAGAGCTATAAGCACGTATTCCCCGCATACTATGAAAATGCTCTGTCCTACAAGTATCTGCAGAATCCCCAGTCGGTTGAAATGCTTGACCTGATCTACCACAGTATCAAGGTTGAGGGTACATTCATTTACTCCTCCAAGTTTGCAATGCTGGGTCAGCTGCGTACTATCGTTTCCAACGATAACAACCGTATCAGCTCCGTTCTTAAGGGTTATAACAGAAAGTGGTCCTCCGGCGCTACCGAGCTTAACGAAGGACTTGAAAAGCTCAGCCACTAATTTATCCGAGGTTAGATCATGAAAAAAGTTATCAAAATAGAGGGAATGCATTGCCCTCATTGTTCCTCTCGCGTTATCAATGCGTTTAAGACTGACGGCATCGTTTGCGAGGTCAGCCTTGCTGATAAGACCGCTACTGTCAGCGGCGATGAGGCAAAGCTCTCGGATGCCGCGCTCCGCGACACCGTAGAGGCTCTCGGCTTTGATGTAATTGACATCAAGGCGTGCTGAAAATTATATAAAAAAGTTTTTCCGATGGCGTACCTGCGATAGAGCAGGTACCCCATCGCTATTTGTCTTCGGCAATCGATGTGCGATATGTCCTTACGGACTCGATATGTACTTCGCACGAAAAAAACAGGACGGGGAATTAACAATTCTTCGTCCTTTTTCTATATAAAAACCGGCAATAAAGTGACATAGCTTTGTTTTTTAACATTTCGCAAACATTTTACAAAAAAATCAAAAACAAACGGCTTATATAATAAAGGCACAAAATCAAAAACAGACATGGAGAGGTAATTTATGATGAATAAGAATGATCAACAGTTTATGGCGCAGAAGATCCGAGCACAGTATATGCAAAAGCAGTCCACCGAGCTTGACACGCTCCGCAAGCTTGACGTGAAGGTGAAGCGCCCCGCAAACGTATTTTCTTACGTGTTCGGCAGTATTTCCGCTATTATTATGGGCGCGGGCATGAGCCTTGTCATGACCGACATCGGAACCACTCTTGGCATACAAAACTCCCTGATCCCCGGCATTATCATAGGCGTTGTGGGAATGGCTATGGCTATTGTTAACTATCCCATATATAAAGGTATTCTTGGTAGCCGCAAGAAAAAGTACAGCGCCGAAATACTGGAACTCAGTGAAAAAATAATGAATAAGTAAAGAGTCAGAATTACAATGGGAATCAAGACATTTTTCAAAAACGCATTCGATGATATGAAGCAGAGTACAAAAACATACAGGACAGCACAAAAAACGTGGTGTCCTGAAATTTTTTGCGAAAATATAAAAACGTAAACAAAACTTTAACATTTGTATGTTAAAATAAAAATGTATAAGCAAAAATGTGCCTCGGAGGATTAAAATATGTTCAAAATTTTGGTTGTGGAGGACGACAGAGATCTGAACCGCAGTGTGTGCTCCTTTTTGAATAGCTCCGGATATGACGCAGTTGGCTGTCTTGACGCAGAGAGCGCGTATGATGAGATGTATAAAACCACCTTTGACTGTATAGTGTCGGACATAATGATGCCGAAGATCGACGGCTTTGAGTTTGTCAAAACAGTTCGCTCGCTCAACAACGACATTCCCATTCTTTTCATGACTGCCCGTGACGATTTCGCGTCCAAGCAGAGAGGCTTCCGCATTGGCATCGACGATTACATGACCAAGCCCATCGACCTTGACGAGCTGTTCCTGCGTATCGGCGCGCTGCTTCGACGTTCCAAGATATCGTCGTGCCGCCGCCTTGAGGTAGGGAATTTCGTGATGGACGTCGACGAAAGAAGCGCGGCGCTGAACGGTGAAGAGATCTCGCTTACCGCGCGTGAGTTTGACCTTCTCTACAAGCTGCTGTCCTATCCCAAAAAGACTTTTACACGCACTCAGCTTATGGACGAATTCTGGGATGTGGATACCGGAACGAGCACGAGATCGGTTGATGTGTATATGACCAAGCTGCGCGCCAAGCTGTCGGCGTGCGACTCATTTGAGATACAGACCGTTCACGGTCTTGGCTACAAGGCGGTGATCAAATGAAGAAAGACAATACGATGAAAAAGATACTTGGCACAGTCAGCAGCTTTTTTATCTTCTTTTTGCTTGCCGCATTTGTAACTACTTGCTGTATTATGTTGTTTATCTCAACATTGCAGGGGTCTATCGGTCGGGAGTTTACAAAAGAAGAAATTACGGTTGCCGCTAAAATTACGATGCTCAACGTGATACTTTTGAGTATTGCTATGTCGGTCATTGACTACTTTCGCCGCAAGTTAACGGTAGAACGCCCGGTAAAAAGGATCACAGACGCAACCTCTAAAATGATAGAAGGGGATTTCAGCGTTCGCGTTGAGCCTATTGCCAAATTTGCTACCGACGATAGCTTTCATGAAATTATTGAGTGTATCAATAAAATGGCTACGGAGCTTTCAAGCGTTGAGACTTTGCGCACAGACTTTATCGCAAACGTATCCCACGAGATGAAAACGCCGCTTGCTGTGATGCAGAACTACGGAACGCTGTTGCAGACGCCCGATTTGTCCGAAGAAAAGCGGCTTGAGTACGCAAAGTCAATTACCGATGCCTCGCGCCGCCTTGCCGACATGATGACAAATATATTGAAGCTCAACCGTCTTGAAAATCAGCAGATCTATCCGAAGATCGAAACATATGACCTCGGAGAGCAGCTTTGCGAAAGCCTTTTACAGTATGAAAGCACATGGGAGAGCAAGAATATTGAGATCGAAACGGATATTGAGGAGAACGTGATGGTATCCGCCGATGCGGAGCTCCTTTCGCTCGTGTGGAACAACCTTTTTTCAAACGCTTTCAAGTTCACCGAGGACGGCGGCAAGGTCAGTCTTACGCTTACGGCAGACGAGAAATACGCTACCGTAAAAGTGACCGATACGGGTTGCGGAATGAGCCGTGAAGTCGGCGCGCATATTTTTGAGAAATTCTATCAAGGCGACACCTCACACGCAACAAAAGGCAACGGTCTTGGTCTTGCGCTCGTCAAGCGCGTGGTTGATATTATGCAGTGCGAGATCGGGGTAGAGAGTGCAGTCGGAGTCGGAACGACCTTTACGGTCAGGATCGGGAGGACTTAAAATGGACCTGAAGAAATTTGGTAAAGCTCTGTTGTTTCCGCATATTGCCATTATGATCATACTCGTTCCCATTGCCGCCGTTCTGCTTGTAGGCTCAATGGTGTTTGTCGGAACGGAATCTGTGATCGCGTACATTTCCTATGTTCTTGCTGCCTATACCTTGACGGTTTGGTGCTTCAAGATCCCATACTTGATCAAGTTCTTCAGGACATTCAAGAATGAAAACAAATATGCAATAAGATGGCAGGACGATACGCGTCTGCGAGTAAACGTATCACTTTACGGCTCGTTTGCGTGGAATTCACTGTACGGGCTTTTCCAGCTGTGGCTGGGATTTTATCACCGCACCTTTTGGTTTTACTCACTCGGCGCCTATTATATTTGTCTTGCGGTCATGCGTTTCTTTTTGGTAAGACACACGAGAAAGTACGCTCCCGGTGAGAAAATGCAAGCGGAGCTTGTAAAGTACCGTGCTTGCGGCAGGGTATTTCTTATCATGAATTCAGCTTTAACGCTGATAATCTTCTTTATGGTCTATTGGAACAGAACATTTGAGCATCATATGATCACGGCAATCACGATGGCTGCTTACACCTTTACGGCACTGACAACCGCTATAATAAATGTTGTAAAGTACAGGAAATATAATAGCCCCGTGTTTTCTGCGTCTAAGGCTATCAGCTTTGCCGCGGCGTGCGTGTCAATGCTGACGCTGACCTCAACTATGCTGACTACATTTAACGATGGAACAATAGACGTGTTTACGCAAAAAATGATGCTGGGCGGCGTTGGACTTGCCGTTTCCGGCGTGATCGTAGTGATGGCGATCTATATGATCGTAAATGGCACGAAAAAGCTTAAACAAATAAAAAATGAGGTTGAAAATGGACAACAATAACGAAAACAAGGAGTTTCAGTACACCTATTCCGCGCGTGAGCAGGCAGAGCTGAAGCGAATACGTGAAAAATATACGCCTGCCGCTGAAACCGAAGATAAAATGCAGCGCCTCCGCCGCCTTGATGCCGGCGTGACACAGACCGCACAGATCGTCGCGCTAGTGTTTGGTATCCTGGGCGCGCTCATTCTCGGCGCCGGAATGAGCCTTTGCATGACCGAGTTTGGAGATATACTCGGGTCATATAGCGATATGTCTATGGTCATTGGTATTATCGTAGGTGTTGCGGGCGGTATCCTTGCCAGCCTTGCCTATCCCATATACAATGCCATTGTAAGAATAAAGCGTAAAAAGATCGCGCCCGAGATCATCCGTCTTACCGACGAGCTGATGAAGTAATATTTGATAGGCCATGTGCCGCGAATACCGAAAAAAGCAACCCATATGGGTTGCTTTTTGTCGCGCTCCTTTATCCGCCACCGGCGGCGGTCGCGCCCCAAGCTCACGGCTTTCGGGTTATTTCCCCATTACTTCAGCCGCTTTTTTCAGCATTTGACGGATCGGAAGATCATAAGGACAACGCGTCTCGCAAACGCCGCAACCGATGCAGTCGGACGCAGTTTTGTTTAAATGTGCGTAGCGATCGCTTGCCCACTCCTTCAGGTTATAGCGGCTGTAATATCCCTCGAACAGAAATACGCCCGAAATGTTGATGCCAACAGTGCAAGGAGCGCAGTAATTACAGCGGCGGCAGAAATTTGTGCCCAAAAGGTCCTTTATGTTGGCGATCTTTTTTTGTTCCTCGTCATTCAGCGGCGACGTGTCGGCTGTTGCCGATACATTCTGTGCGATCTCAGCCGTATCTGCCATTCCGGGAATGACCGTGGTTACTGCGGGGTTGCTGACAACAAATCGCATAGCCGTGACAGCATCGTCGATAGCGCCTCCTGCCAGAGGCTTCATGCAAATAAATCCGATGTTTTTGTCCGCGCACTGCGCGATGAGCTCTTCACCCTGCGTCTCCACAATATTGTAAGGGAACATGATGGTTTCCACCCAAGGGAGGTCCAGCGCCTGTTTGAACAGCTCCACGGAATGAAGCGTAATTCCGATATGACCTATTTTGCCTGCTTTCTTTGCTTCGTACAGTGCCTCAAGCGCTCCTCCCGGAGCCATTACCTGCTCCACATCTTTAGCCCCGGGATTGTGTACCTGATAAAGATCGATATAGTCTGTACGGAGGTTTTTCAGACTGACATCAATATCTTTTTGCATTGCCTCTTTGGTGCGCGCCATGCTCTTGGTGGCAAGCACAAAGCTGTCTCTGACTCCTTCAAGCGCAAATCCCAGATATTCTTCACTAACCGTGTATCCGCGCGCGGTGTCGATAAAATTGACACCTTCACTGATCAGTTCGCGGATCAATGCCTTTGTACCTTCGGCATCGATCTTCTGAATCGGTATGCCACCAAAACCCAAGCGAGAAATACTCAGTCCCGTTTTACCTAATATTCTGTATTCCAAAGCTTACTCCTTTATGTAAATTGTGTATTCTTTGTTTTTTAATATTCTGACAAGGTCATCATTACTTCTTATACGCTCTCTTGCGGCTATTCCGGCGCGCCCGGCGCTTCCTGCCTTGTGTCCGTCAGAGCCGGCAATGCAAGCGATACCTAATTCGTTTGCTAAATTTTGCGCGCTCTCGTTCCATTCCGGTTCATTTGCCGCATTTAAGACCTCTATTCCGTCAAGCTTATCCAAACAATCAAGCGGGAACGGGCGGCTGACATAATGTCTTGCCCTATAGGGATGCGCCTGATAGACAAGCCCGCCTGCCGAATGAACGATCTCGGCAATTTTCTCAGCCGATGCCATTTTAAGTTCCGGGTGTGTCGCTATCAACTCGGCGGTTATTCCGTATATAAGTATTTCTTGACCACCACCGACGTGCTCCTCCAGTCCAAACAGCAGATCAAAGTCGACCTTTTGCGCGTATTCAAGTCCATACAGATAGTCCTGCCTGTAAGCATCAACAAATTCTTCCCACGGCAAATTTTTGTCCAGTCTGTTGTCACCATTGTAAAAGTGATTGGTGACCACCATTCCGCTATATCCTTTGTTTATCAGATCGTCTATGTGTTCTCGTATGTCCGCACCGCCTCCGCTGCAAGGGCGGGTGTGTACATGCATTTCATATTTATATATGTGATTGTCTTTCATAGCAGTGCACCTCACTTTACAATATGATTATATCACAATTTTAAGTAAAAATCAATGTTTTGCGATTAAAGATGGTTAGCGGAAACGGGATTTGAAAGGCCCGAATGTGGAAATAGTCGTTTCGTTCGCTCGGCAAGCCTCGCTTCGAAACTTCTTTTTTCCGCCCTTGTCGTCCTCGCTTCATCTCGCACCGCGAGCGCTCGGACTCCAAGTCCACGGCCTCCGGGTTATGAGCTGATCCAGGAAAGTGCCACTTAAAATCGCTATCCTCGACAGGACATATATCGGGAGATTTTTGCCGTCAAAAACACCGTCAGGGTGTCAAAAATGACCGTCAATTAATTTTACTTGTGACGGCAGTTGGGGCGATGCTACACAGATGGTAACACCGCCCTACGATGATTTTTTGTATTATGTGTTGCCAAAATATCTACATTGTGATATAATAAAATTTATAGAATAAACTCGATTATATATCGGAGGACAAGCAAGTGAAAAACCTTTTTAAGAAAGCAGCAGTCGTTGCGTGTATACTCGCAACTGTGTCTGTTATGATGCTCTCCGCAAGTGCCGCAACACTCAGGGGTGACTTTGACGGCAACGGCAAGGTGGATGCAAACGATGCCATCTATCTTTTGATGCATACGTTTTTCCCCGCGGATTACCCCATCACCGGCAACGCCGACCTTGACGGCGACGGCAACGTCAATGCCAATGATGCGATATATACCCTGATGTATACGTTTTTCCCCGAGGATTATCCGTTGGGGTGCTCACATAATTATGTAAACGGCACGTGCACACTTTGTGGTGAATTGCAACCTACACCGAATGAATATTTTACGTTCACTTTGCTTTCGGACGGCACGTATAGTATTAAGGCAAAAGATAAAAACAATCTTCCTAATGAGATTGTTATTCCATCAATATATAATGGCAAGATGGTTACGAGTATTGACCAATATGCATTCTCAATGTGCTCTAATTTGGTAAATATAGTAATTCCCAACAGTGTGATAAATGTTGGTGTAGGGGCGTTTACTAGTTGTACATCTCTCGAAAATGTTACATTATCTGACAATATGTATAACATCAGTAATTCTATGCTGGCGGGGTGTTTCAAGCTTACTAACATTGTAATACCCGGTAGCATTGTAAATATTGAAGATTCCGCATTTGATTATTGTTCGAATCTTGCTAACATTGTAATACCTAATAGCGTTGTAAACATTAGAAATTCTGCATTTAATAACTGTTTGAGATTGTCCAATATATATTATTTAGGTAATGCGGATGAATGGACCAAAATAAATATTGGAGACAAAAACGATTATCTTAAAAAATTGAATCCATATTGGTATAGTGAAAACGCCCCCGCCAATATAGGTAAATATTGGCATCATGCGGATGGTGAAATCGTCGTTTGGAAACCTTACTTCCCTACAAATCAAGCATATAAATTATCTACACGTAAGGATAGTTCAGATGTAGCGTTGTATTTTTCAGGATCTGAAATTTTTGATAGGTACTTAACTGCTACCGAGCATATTTGCGCAGCAGTAGATGTATATGTTGAAAGCGCATATGACGGTTATAGATTGTATTTTATAAGTAATAACGTAAAAAAATATATCGATATTTATGAGTATTCTAAATCAAGCGTTGGTGTTCACTTTACAGATGTGCCGTTACATGTTTTCACTTATAATGTTGAATTGAATGCGTGGGTTTCACGCGTAGCAAACGAGGACTATTTCTTGAGCTATAGTTTTGGTTCGCGCATTGGAGCCGAAAAATTATCCACGCTCATGGTGGCAAGTGATAAACAATGCAAATTAGAAATTATACCGTCTCAAAATCACACTGAGGTAATAGATAAAGCCGTTGCTCCAACATGTACTTCAACCGGTCTTACAGAAGGAAAGCATTGTTCAGTTTGCAATAAAGTTTTGATTAGACAAAATACAATCAGTAAGCTTCAGCATGCTTTTAATGAATGGTACACTTCGAAGGAAGCAACCTGTATAACAAATGGGCAACAACGTCACGATTGCTACAAATGCGATTATTATGAAACAAAGTCCATATCACCGATCGGTCATAGTTTAACTGATTGGTATCAAACTAAGAATCCCACTTGTATCACCGATGGCGAAAAACGCAGAGACTGTACAAATTGTGCTCATTATGAAACGACTTCTATATCACCAATTGGTCATAGCTTAACCGATTGGTATCAAACTAAGAATCCCACTTGTATCACCGATGGCGAAAAACGCAGAAACTGCACGAGCTGTTCTTATTATGAAATGTCAACGGTTGAAGCGAAAGGGCATACTTATGAATTAAGTATAACTACGCCCACTTGCACCGATAAAGGGTATACTACGTATACATGTTCTTGTGGCGATGTGTATGTTTCTGAATATACGGATATGATTGCACACCAGTACAAAGATGTTGAAACCTGTTCAAATGAATCATTTAGGTATATTATACAAAGTTGCTCCCACTGTTCTGATACAATTGCCAGTATAACAAAATATATTGGCACTGAAAGTAAAGTTAACATTCCTTCGATGCTGGGCGGATATGTTGTAAGTAATATTGCATCGAGAGCTTTTACATGGAACTTCTCTGCCTTAGAAGTAATCATTCCGGATAGTGTAATAACCATTGATAGCGCTGCTTTTAAATATTCTCCCTCATTAGTTTCAGTTACAATTGGTAATAATGTATCTCTCATCGGTGAACAAGCATTCTATAAATGCCCTAAACTGACATCAGTTGTAATTGGTAATAGTGTTATCAGCATAGGAAAACACGCTTTTTCAGAATGCATATCTTTGAAAGAAATTTCTATTGCAAACAGTGTAGTTGATATCGGTCAAGAGGCTTTTTATAGATGTACATCGTTAACCAATATAGTTATTCCGGATAGTACGATAACGATAGGCTCCGGTATATTCAAGGACTGCACTTCATTGACTGCAGCATCTATTGGAAATAATGTTGAAAGTATACCCGATTATGCGTTTGATTGTTGTTATGCTCTTGAGAGCATATCTCTCCCCCAAAGCGTCACAAGCATTGGCAGAGAAGCATTTTGGGGATGCTCTCTAAAAGAAATTGTTATTCCGGACAATGTTACATCTATAGGAATGCTGGCTTTTGAGGATTGTACGCTATTAAAAGATGTTGTACTTGGAAAGAGCGTAGAAAATATTGGTAAAAGCGCGTTTGAGAATTGTCAGGCGCTTGATGAAATTATTATACCGTCCAGTATAAAAGTTTTAGGCGAGCATGCATTTATGGATTGTCCATCTCTAAATAGTATTACTTATCAAGGAACAAGCTCGGACTTTTATTCTCTTAAACTGATGGCTGTTGTTGGGTGGGGGTTCAAAAATATTCCTATTAGTAGTGGAGATGGTCTGGGAATTTGTAATATACAATGTGAAGATGAATGTATTACTATGCACAGCAAATATATTGTATATGGATCGAATGAACTGTTCAAATACCACTATTCTTCCAAAGGATGCTATTGCGGTGTGTTTGAAAATCCGAATAATAACGGAGTTCGTATATTAAAATATACCGGATATAATACGGAAGTGGAAATTCCATCAATGATTGATGGGTGTTCTGTAACTAGTGTTGACGGTTCTGCTTTTAGCAATTGTGATGTGGTGATTACAAAAATAAAATACCCACATAGTATAACGCAAATTGGAAATGTATATTGTCCATATTTGACCACCGTTGAAATCCCTGCCAGCGTAACATCTATTATCGGGGGTGCTTTTAATGAATGTACGAATCTTACGACAGTGATTTTTGAGGATGGCATTCAATTAAGTACGATTGAGGCAAATACTTTCTATGGTTGTACATCTTTGAATTATATAAATATCCCTAGCAGTGTTACATCCATTGGAACACAAGCTTTTTATAACTGTACTTCACTTATGGAAATTTGTATTCCGGACAGTGTAACAAGTATAGGTTATAAAGCTTTTGAGGGATGCGAGGCGTTAAATTTGCTAACTCTTTCTAATAAAATAATCGAAATAGGTGGTCATGCATTTTCAAATTGCACATCGCTGTTAGAAGTTACAATTCCAAATGGTGTTACAAGTTTGAATTGCTTGTTTACCGGATGCACTTCATTAAAAACAGTTAAACTTGGCAATTCAGTCAAATATATTAGTGATTTTGATTGGTGTACAGCGTTAACAAGTCTTATATATTTGGGAACAATGGATGAATTCAATTCAATTGATTTATCCAGTATCATGTATGACTTAGATGTTTATTGTGCAGATGGGACAATACGCATAGACGGTTATCATTATTCGGGAATAGTAACTAGCAATGATGCATTTAAGTACAACATTAGTAATGGAAGTGTCTCTATTTTAGAATATATCGGCTCAGAAACAGAAATTGAAATTCCGACTCGAATTGACGGGTATCCGGTAGAATATATTTCAAACCATGCATTTGAAGAAAATAAAATATTAACTAAAGTAATAATTCCAAATAGTATAACAAGTATTGGCGAATTTGCGTTTCAAGGATGTACATCATTGACTACAATGGAGATTCCAACAAGTGTAAGGTCAATTTCTCGTGGTGCATTTGCAAATTGTACATCGTTGACTGAAATTAAAATTTTAGGAGCAACTATTATTGATGCAGATACGTTTACCAATTGCAGTTCTCTGCAAAAAGTAACAATTGGTGGAATTAGAAGCATAGTAAAAGGTGCTTTTTCCGGTTGTTTAGCGCTTAACGAACTATATTTTAATGGTAATGTAGAAGGATTTTCTAATGTTACTCTTTTGGAAACCAGGGGGAGCACATTTGGTGATAGCATACTTGAAGAGGATAGCTTGGGTGTTCCGCTTAACGTACATTGTTCAAACGGAACGGTGCATGTTCATTACTATACAAAAACTCCCGGTCTAATAGATTCCATGTGCACCGCCAATGCAATGCGTTATGAAATTCGTTGTTGTGCGCAATGCGGAGATACATATGTAGCAATAGTGGGACGCGGCGATGCATCTGCAGTTGAAATTGTAATCCCTGAAGAAATCAATGGATATCCGGTAACCAAAATTGATAATAGTGCACTGGCAGGAAATGATCATGCGTATAGTACTAATCCGCCTTTGCTTGAAGTTGTAATTCCTAATAGTATAAAAAACATCGGTGCCGGTGCATTTCGAGGCCGATATCAAATAAAGAAATTTATTTTTAGAGGTTCTGTTGAGGAATTTGAAGCTATTAATATTGAACTATCAAATTTAGGTATCTGCACAATAATTGAATGCACCAATGGAACTACAAAAACGCATTATTACACAAAAAGTAATAATCAATATGAAAATGCTGATTATGCATGTACACAATATAGTTGTCATTATTGCGGTGAAATTTGGGGGGTGGAAATCACTTACAAAGGCATTGCATCGACAGTTGAAGTACCATCCGAAATTGATGGGTATCCAGTTATATCAATCGGAAAGAATGCGTTCTCAAATTGCGCAAGCATTACAAGTATAACCATTCCCGACGGCGTGACGAGTATTGGTGACTATGCGTTCTACAATTGTACAAGCCTTACGAGCGTAACCATTCCCGACAGCGTGACGAGCATTGGCTACGCAGCGTTCTACAATTGCACAAGTCTTACGAGTGTGGTCATCCCCGACAGAGTGACGAGTATTGGCAGTGGTGCGTTCTCCTATTGCACAAGCCTTACGAGCGTGACCATACCCGACAGCGTGACGAGCATTGGTAACAATGCGTTCGAGTATTGTACAAGCCTTACGAGCGTGACCATACCCGACAGCGTGACGAGCATTGGGAGCGATGCGTTCTCCGGTTGCACAAGCCTCACAAGTATAACTATTGGTAACAATGTGACAATTATTGATAGTCGCGCATTCTTGGGGTGTACAAATCTTGTGAGTGTAACTATACCCGACAGTACGTGTTTTATTGGGGACTATGCGTTTTCCGACTGTACAAATGCGACCAACATAACCATTGGCAACAATGTAATTACTGTTGGAGTTTACGCATTCTCAAAGTGTACAAGTCTTACAAGCATTAATATCCCGGCAAGTGTGAAGAATATTGGCCAATCTGCGTTTTATAATTGTAAAGCTATTAAAAGTGTGTACATTTCAAATGTTGAGGCTTGGTGCAAGATATCTTTTGAAAATACAACCAGCAATCCTATGCATTATGGTGCTGATTTGTATTTGAATAATAACCTTGTTACAGAACTGACAATTCCTGACAGCGTAAAAAGCATACCAAATTATGCCTTTAATATTTGCACAAGCCTTACAAACGTAATCATCGGCAACGGTGTGACGAGCATTGGTGAACGGGCGTTCTACAATTGTACAAGCCTTACGAGTGTGGTCATCCCCGACCGTGTGACGAGCATTGGCGACTATGCATTCTATGATTGCCAAAGTCTTACGAGTGCAACCATTCCCGACAGCGTGGTAAGTATTGGTGATTATGCATTCAAGGAATGCACAAGCCTTACAAACGTAACCATCGGCAACGGTGTGACGAGCATTGGCAAACAGGTGTTCTATAATTGCACAAGCCTTACAAACGTAACCATCGGCAACGGCGTGACGAGCATTAGCTACGCAGCGTTCTACAATTGCACAAGTCTTACGAGTGTGGTCATCCCCGACCGTGTGACGAGCATTGGCGACTATGCATTCTATGATTGCCAAAGTCTTACGAGTGCAACCATTCCCGACAGCGTGACGAGCATTAGC
>JAZNBA010000029.1:0-3754 GCA_045586785.1 Eubacteriales bacterium
GTGACCCAAGGAGTTGTCCTAATATGTTGTCTTCCTAAGACCGCTTGGCCTCCGACTTGATCTTGAGGTCCATCTGAATGGAGGTAATACCCTTGTGCGTGCCTGCAACCTTGAAGTCCATGTCGCCGTAGAAGTCCTCAAGACCCTGGAAAGTCGGATCGTAGCCATGTCGTTCTGTGAGCCAAGGAGTTGTCCTAATATGTTGTCTTCCTAAGACCGCTTGGGCCTCCGACTTTAGCTGGGACACCATGCTCGACATCCAGGGCCTCGAGGACTTCTACGGCGACATGGACTTCAAGGTTGCAGGTACTCACAAGGGTATCACCTCCATTCAGATGGACCTTAAGGTTGACGGTCTGACTCCCGAGATCATCAAAAAGGCATTTGCGGACACCCACAAGGGTCGTGACTATATCATCGATGAGATCATTCTCAAGGCTATCGAGGCTCCTCGCGCAGAGGTATCTATGTACGCTCCCAAGATGACCACCATGCACATCGATCCCGATAAGATCCGCGAGGTCATCGGCAAGGGCGGCTCGGTCATCCAGAAGATCGTTGCTGACAGCGGTGCTAAGGTAGACATTGAGGACGACGGCACTATCGTTATTGCCGCTATCAACGGCGCTGCAGCCGCAGCCGCAAAGGCTATGATCGACGCTATCGTATTCGAACCCGAGGTTGGCGCTACCTACACAGGTAAGGTAGTCAAGATACTGCCCAGCAAGGACAAGCCCAACGAGGACGTAGGCTGCTTCGTTGAATACGCGCCCGGCAAGGACGGAATGGTTCACATTTCCAAGATCACCAAGAGCCGCATCAACAAGGTAACAGATGCGGGCATCGACGTAGGCTCCGAGGTCAAGGTCAAGTACATGGGTCTTGACAAGAAGGGTCGTATGGACTTCTCCATCAAGGACGCCGAATAATATACTAAACGCACGGGGATGCCTTGATCATTCAAGGCACCCCCATATAAAAATAAAAAATATTTCATTTTAAAAGGAGAGGAAATTATGCATACACCACCTGTTCCGGGCAGCGGACGAGCAACAATAATGCGCAGAAGAAAGATCAAAAGAATAGTGCTTTTGGCATCTCTGGCGGTAATAATATTGCTCTTTTTGACAGCATCCATTCTGCTTGCCGTCAGGATAGCGCAAGCGGCGTCAAAGCTCCCCTCCGATAATAACGACAACGAACGGACAGAGCAAACCACTCCTCCGCCTGTTGATACACATCACACAAGCAACAGCACCTCCGGATATACCGCATTCATGGTAGATTCCGCGCAAATGAAGCAGGGCCCGCTGGTACTGGTCAACAAAGAGCATAAGTACACCTTCCCCTCGGGGGTATCTCAACTGGTTGAAATACGCAGCAGCCGCACAAAGAGCGCCGACGGCAATTTCGCCTACTCCTGCGACTATGAAAAGCTGCTTCACACCGAGGCAATGCAAGCCTTCAACAAAATGATGGATGCATTTTACATTGCCACAGGTAACGGTGACGCGCTGGTCTTTGATGCTTACCGAACCGAAGAACAGCAAAACGGCATGAATTCGTCCACCAAGGGCGGCTATAGCGACCATCACACGGGTTATCTTGTAGCCATCAAATTCTTGATAGACGGACGTATGTATGACCAGAACGAAGCTCTGGTAGCAAACGCCTATGCTTGGCTCAATGAGCACGCACATGAATACGGCTTTGTTACTCGTTATCCCGACAATAAAGTAGCGGCAACGGGTGTCAGCGGATATTCAAACGCATTCCGTTACGTTGGCATGGCTCACTCCGCGTATATGTATCAAAACAACCTTTGCCTTGAGGAATACGCAGAACTCTTGAAGTCCTATGACCTCAACGGCGCGCACCTGAGCGTCACGGATGCCGCAGGTGTAAAATACGAAATATACCGCATAGAGGCCTCTACCGCCGCGCAGACATCTGTGCAGGTGCCCGAGGGCAAGCAGTATACAATATCCGGCGACAATAACGGCGGCCTCATCATCACCGTTACGCTGGGCTGATTTGGCATTTATATAAAACGAAAGGAGGCAACTATGGCAAAAATACACCCCGCAGACGCCGAGGCACAGCGCTGTCTTGCAATTCAACAGCAAGCGTCGGCACACAGCAAGGCGGCTGACAGAATATTACTTGTTTCAATGTCAGCTATCATTCTGATATTCGGTCTGCTCATATTCATTTTGCCGCATAAAACGTTTTCCGAGGACGAAAACCGTTCACTTGCCACCTTCCCCGAATTTTCATTCAAGTCACTGCTGGACGGCTCATTCACCGCTGACATCGGCACGTTTTACGCCGACCAGTTCCCTGCCCGCCGCGCGTTTGTGCAGTTTAAGGGAATTGCCGAGCTTTCCCAGCTCAAAATGCAAAACAATTCCGTAATTCCCGGCAAAGAAGGCACACTGGTCAAACGCCAGGAATACACCGACTATTCAAACGTCCACGCCAATATGAAGGCTATTGCGGATTTCCGCGGTGCCCTCGCTGAGGACAATATACCCGTCACAGTAGCTATCGCGCCGCGCTCGGTTGATGTCCTCGCGCACACGCTGCACCCGCTTTACGGCGACAGCCGTTCCTCCGCCATCTGGGATGTGCTGGGCGAATATGAGACGGATGCCACTATACTTCGTGACAAAATGACCGCCATGGCGCAAAAGGGTGAATATGTCTGGTATAAGACCGACCACCACTGGACCACCTACGGCGCGTACACAGCGTACACAATGCTTGGCGAAAAGCTTGGTTACACGCCTGTCTCAAAGAGCGAATTCACCGTCACCACCGCATCGGAGCAGTTTTATGGCACCACCTATTCAAGCTCGGGACTTTACACCACCGCCCCCGACACAATGCAGTATTACCGCTTTGAGGGCGACGAGGGCTACGTTGTTGAAAACGTACTGACAGGCGAGATACTGAGCGGCTTTTACGACACCAAATATCTTGACGCAAAAGACAAATACAGCTCGTTCACGGGTGAGAATAAGGCGCACGTCCGCATTTACGACACCGCCGCCACCGAGAAAAAGCCTACACTCATCGTAGTCAAGGACAGCTTCGCAAACTCCGTATGTCCCTTTCTCGCCATTCACTTCGACCTTGAGGTCATCGACCTGCGCTCCTACGTGGGATCGGTTGCAAATCTTGCGCGTGACAAAAACGCCGTGGGCGTGCTGATACTCACAGGCGCGGATAACCTTGCCATTTCGGATACTATGACACTTCTGCGTTACGGTATGGCAAACAAAGCGCAATAAGCAAGTATAACTCACCGAAATATTCATATAATAAAAAACAAAGCAAAAAAGGGGTAAATGATATGATATTCAAAAAAACAGAAGGCAAAGGCATTTCAAAGCGTATGAACGCTCCGTTTGTAAGAAATACCGTCACATATAAATGCGATCTTTATGCTTCAAAGGACGCAGAGAACCCCGTCACATCCTCCAATATTTCATTCGGCTTTGATATACGCCTTATTCCGCTGGTGTTGGCGACCGTCGCCGCCTTGGGCGTGGCATTCTTCGCGTTGCGCCGCACATTCAGAAAGTAAATAAAATTCAACGAGCTGACTCGGATGAAGTGAACCCAAAAGTTTAGACAAAAATAAAATATTAAATTGCTTGTGAATGAGCTCGGTATTGAACTGGGCTCATTCCTTTTAGTTTGAGAGAGATTCTCTCGTTATTGTAGTAATGTATATATTCTTCCAGCTTTT
>JAZNBA010000030.1:0-27585 GCA_045586785.1 Eubacteriales bacterium
GCCCTCTGCGGAGGGCGACCAACGCGGCGAATGCGTTAGCGCTGTTGGATCAGCGGTCGCTTTTTAAAAAAAGCGACGCAAAAACTTTTTAACAAATGTTGCAATAAAGTTTAATGTTTAATGCTTAGAGAGTTAAACAAACAATTTAATAATATCCCGTTTCCTTGTTAAAAAGTTTTGAAGGGGAGTTTGAGGGGGAACTTTGCAAAGTTCCCCCTCAAGGTATATTATTTAACTAGTCTCTTTTCTTGCAAACAACGATTGCTGCGGGAATGAGAGCCGCAACGATGCCAAGCGCTGTGAAGCCGCCGCATCCGCTTTCGGTGTCGGGTACCGTGGTCGTGGGAGTATCGGTGGTGGAAGCCTCGGTAACGGGAGATGCAGTGACCTCCGTCGGTGATGTCGTTACTTGCTCAGCCGTGGTCTCCTCGGGCTGTGCGGCCGCCGTCAGGACCGTGGTGTAAGGATATGCGATATTTTTGCCCTCGAAGTTTATCTCCAACGAGTAAACACCGTCTGCCTCTGCTCTGAAGGTGTCCATAATGCCGTAAAACTTGCCGTCAATGGTAAGCCCCTTGAAGGCGCCGTACTCTTTTATGCGGGAGGCGTAAATGTCATTTATAAATAATGACTCGCCCGCTTTAAGCTCAAGTCCCATCATAAGGCGCTGTGTGACCGAGAGCGTTCCGGGCGAAGCTTGGGAATACGCACCCACCATCATGCCGCGGCGCAGATCCTTGTAAAGTCCCAGCTCGGTGGCGCCAAGCCCCATAACGTCAACGGCGTATTCATACGTGCAGTTTGCCGCCGAAGGGCAGTTTAAAAAGCCGAAATCCAGCACGCTCCAACCCTTGATAACGTCGTAATCGGCAAATTTTCTTGCCATAACACGAGAAGTATTTGCAGTTTTATTGATACTTTCATCCTTAAGGCAAATTCCGTAAAGGGCAGAACCTGAATTTTTGACGTTAAAGTTTTTGTCGTGTCCCGCCATTGCCACGGAGCTGTTGCCGTCCCAGCAAATGATCTTGGCGTCCTCGGGCATACCCCAGAATGTGCGGAAATCATCTATCTGAAGTCCTTTTCCGTCATTCCAGTTGGCGTACACCGCTTCGGGATACATGCTCCAAAGCACTACAACCTCACCGGGCGCGACTTCGCACGTCTCGGGATTCATGGGAAGATTTTCTTCGCCGCAAAATTTATAGTCGGTGCTCGTCCAGTTTTCGGCTTTATACGAGCCGTCACGCCAGTCGGGGCCTTGAATGGGCGTGTATTCGATGATCTGCGTTTCAAATGTACTGCTTGAATGACTGTTTCCGTTATAAAAAATCGCGTAATCGTAAAGATTCAGCGTTTTGCCCGAGTTGTTATATAATTCGAGAAACTCAAAAACGTCCTGACCGCCGTTATAGCCGCCGACAAAGCTTCCGTTTCCGTTGGTGTCGGGCGATATTTCGGTGATTATCCAGTCGGGCTGTGTTGTGGTGATGCTGCCGTCAGCCGCCGATACACTTACAGCGCAGGCAGACAGCATAACGGTTATCAATATAAAACAAATAATTTTTTTCATGTGGTCACACTCCCAATCATTTTAGCAAGTTAATTTTAACCGAAAATCGCTGATTTGTCAACACCCGAGCCGCTTTTTTAATATTAGCTGTTGATTTTGCGAGCGAAATAATGTATAATTTAATAAACGATTATTTTTACGGAGGACTAAAAATGCAACTCGGAATAATGACAAACGTATACCGCTGGGAGCGTTTGAACGAAAAAAATTCTCCTTATATAAATCAAGTCCGTGCCTGTGCCGATGCGGGATTTAAGGTTCTTGACCTCAACACCTGCTTTTCCGTTCGTCGTGGGCAAAAGGACGACCTTAATTCTGACGACTGGAAAGACAAAATAAACGAGATCGGTGAGGAGGCGGCAGTGCGCGGTTTGCGGTTTGCTCAATCTCATGCGCCCTTTAACGGCGATATTTTCGTGCGCGGCAAGCGTCCCGATGACGAATATATCGAGCATTTCCGCAAAATGAGCCTGCGCTGTGTTGAGGCGGCGGCAATGCTTAACATTCCGTGGGTGGTAGTCCATCCGCTGACGGATACCATAAACACGGAATACGACAACGAAGTACAGCAAAAGACAAACATAGAGTTTTATTCGGATATGCTGGATAAGGCACGTCAGCTTGGTGTTGGTATTGCTTTCGAAAATATGTGCGAGCTTAACCGTGAAGTGTGCCGCCGCCGTTACGGCGCGGCAACCGAGGATCTTATCGCGCTTGTGGACACCATTGGCAATGACGTTGCAGGTGTCTGCTGGGATTTCGGTCACGCCCGCGAGCTTTACGGAGACCAACCCCGCCAGCTCAGAAAGCTGGGTGCGCGTCTTAAAGCTACCCACGTTCACGACAACAAGGGCGAGCGTGACTCGCATCTTATCCCATTTGTGGGCGGCAATATAAAGTGGGAGACCATCATGCCCGCACTCAAGGAGATAGACTACAAGGGTGACTTTATACTTGAAACTCATCAATACATGAAGCAGATACCCGAGGCTTTGCGTCCTGCGGCAAGCAAGTTGATGCTGGAATTCGGCAATTACTGCATGGACATTTATAATAAAGCATGACCGGAGAACAAAAGAAAACAGTAATGGCGCAGGTGGTAGAGCGGCTGAAAAGCGTCTATCCCGACTCTGTCTGCGCCCTTGAATACGGCGGTGAGCCGTGGAAATTGCTTGTTATGGGTAGGCTTTCGGCGCAGTGTACCGACGCCCGCGTAAATATTGTCTGCCTCCAGCTTTTTTCCGAGTTTCCCACGCTGACATCCCTTGCCGATGCCGAGCTTGAGGAGATAGAGCGCATCGTCCGTCCCTGCGGACTTTACCGCACCAAAGCTGCCAGCATAAAAGCCGCCTGTACGATGTTGCGTGATCAATTCGGCGGTGAGCTGCCGCGAGATATGGATACGCTGCTGACATTTCCCGGTGTTGGCCGCAAAATAGCAAATCTTTTGCTGGGCGACATTTACGGTATTCCCGGTATCGTCGCGGATACCCACTGCATACGTATTTGCGGCAAGCTGGGTATGTACGACGAAAAGCTGTCGGACCCCGTTAAGGTGGAGAAGATTCTGACGGAAATTGTCGAGCCCGGGGAACAGACCGATCTGTGTCACCGACTGGTGCAGTTTGGGCGCGACACCTGCATCGCGCGCTCGCCCCGTTGCAACGATTGCGTGCTGAGGGATATATGCAGTCACAACAATACAGATCAAGAATAATTCACATAAAATAAGGACTTCACCAAATGTAGGCATTCTTAGCGGAGAAATCATAAATCAACTTAATTTATTTGATCCGCAGTAAACAAATAAATAACCCCGACAGATTTTCAAAGACTGTCGGGGGTGTTTCTTATTTATCTTCACTTTCATCGTGCGATTTGATTTCATTTTGAGGATCGGACATTTTTTGATTTAAGAGCTCGCCTATATTATCTCTCCAATTTCCGTCTTTTGATAATGCATCCTGAAATGCTTGAAAATCAGGGTTGTCACTTTCTTTAAGAAATGCTTGACGAATGCGGAATTGTTCTATCAAAGAAATAAGAATATCTATCAATAAAAGTGCTAAACCCACATATAGACAAGGCTTGACAAATATTCCTACGATCAATAGTATAATGCAGGGAATGAAAAGCCAAAAGAAATGAAACAGTATGTTTGTTATAAATCCGATAATGAATAAGCTTGTCGGATATTTTCGGTTGTTCATAATAAAATCTCCTTTTGTCATTTAATCTTTTTATCGCAAGTTTCGCCTTTGTATTACAAATGCTTCGGGCAAAGCCCATACCCCTAAAGATGCACGAGCGCGTCCAAAGGCTCTCCCTTTGGGAGAGCTCCCGCGATAGCGGGTGGGAGGGCGGTTACAGCAGGTTTTTGATTCTCTCATTGATTACTTTATCAATCATATAGCAAACACCTTCAAAATTATCGTTTACGTCTTTATTAGAAAAACGCAAAACATGAATTCCGTATCTTTCGAGAATTTCAGTTCTTGCCTCATCGTGCGCTTTGCCTTGGTTTGTATAATGCTGTGAACCGTCAAGCTCTATTACAAGACGGGCGCTATGACAATAAAAGTCCGCAATAAAATCATCTATGATACGTTGCTTATATATCTTCACCGGATAATATTGCAAAAAATCATACCATAAATGCTTTTCTTGCCGGGTCATATTACGGCGCAAAATTCTTGCAACATTTAATAATTTATTGTTTTTCTTTAATGGTTTTTGCTCCATTTTGCCCTCTCCGTCGGCTTCGCCGCCACCTCTCCCAAAGGGAGAGGCTTTTTCTTAGTCCCATTATAACACAAATCGGCAGAGAAAACAAGCTCTCTGCCGATGCTTTCGTGCCGCCTATTTCTCCGCTAAGAATGCAGAGAGAAGGCGAAGTCCTTATTTTTTACTTATTCATATTTTTCTTGTAGTTTTCAACTACCTGGCAAATACGGTTATAGTCATTGGTCAGAATAACGTCAACGCCCATGTCGAGGAACTTGACAGTTTCCTCGGGGTCATCCGACCAGAAAACGTTACACATGATATTGTGAGCGTGTGCCTTGTCGCAAAGCTCCTTGGAAAGATAAGGCTTGAGGAACTGAACCTTTTCGCATCCCATAGCGATGGCGCGGTCAACTATCGCCCATGATTTCTCGGGAATACGGCTGCCGCCCACACATCTCTTGATGTGAGGAGCAAGACGCTTTGCCTGTTCGAGAACCGCGTCGTTAGCCATAAAGTAAACGTAATCAGCGCAGTCATACTTATCAATGAGCTTGACGATCTTCATAAAGTTTTCGTCAGTCCAGATGCCGCCATCCTCGGGAAGCGGCTCTCTTGCCTCGTTGGTCTCGGCAAGGGACTTAACGTGAATATTCATTATAGTGTGGCAAGCTAACTTTTTGAGTATATCCTCAAATTTGAGCAGGCGCAGACCCTCAAAGTGGGGATCCTTCTTTACGCCGTAGTCAAATTGAAGCAACTCTTCATATGTGTAATCGTAAACCATACCCGTGCCCGTGGAAACGCGGTCAAGGTTACGGTCATGCATGGAGACGATCTCGCCGTCCTTGGTGTACCACAAATCGAACTCAATCTCCTCCGCACCCATGGCAACTGCCGCGCCGAAAGCGGGAAGCGTGTTTTCGGGAGCAACAGTGTTGAAGCCGCGGTGTGAGCAAGTACGGGGGTAGGGCATAAGATCGTCGTTTTTGACGATGGCACTGCCCGCATGGCGGTATTTGTAAGGACGTCTGCCCTTTTCGATATACTCATAATGCGCCGCATCGGGATTGCCAAAGCCTGCGGGCTTGTAATATTTCTTTGTAACGTCAATGTCAACGCATTCCATGCCAACTTTGCTGTACATGTTCAGCAGAACGTCGCCGTTGGGAGCGACAACCATACTTGCGCCGCCGATGTCGGAATTCTCGTCCATGCTGACGGAGGAACGGAGCACGTAAGTGTTGGTGTTATATGCGCAGAAGCGGGTCATAATTTCCAGCGCGGAGTGTGTGTCGGAACGCTGATGGGAGCAACCGATGATAACGTCAAGGTTCTTGCGTGCCAGATGCGCGAAATTCTCATAGAAATAGAAATCGTAGCAGGTCAAAAATCCGAAACGGATACCTTCGATCTCAACAACGGTGGGTTCTTCAAACTCAAAGGAATAGCCGCTGTCCAGCTTTCTGTCGAAAGCCTCGCCGGGGGTCAGGTGCTGCTTATAGTATTTTCCAACCACCTCGCCCTGACGGTTGAATGTCCAGGTGGTGTTTCTGTAGCCGGGGATGGAGGTGTCGTTTGCGTTGATGAAAACTATGGCATTGCAACGCTTTGCGGTTGCGGACGCAAGGTCAAGTATTTTTTTATTATATTTATCAACGCTGATGTCATAAGTCTCGCGGTCACGTGCTTTTGCGGGTACGTCGCAAGCCTCGGGCAGTACGATAATATCCATGCTCTCGTCGCAAGCGTTAAGAAATTCTACTTCTTGGTTAAAATATTCGTCGGATCGATCCCAATTCACGCCGTAGGACGGCTGAATAATACAAACTTTCATTTTACTTCTCCGTTCTGCCGCATTTGCGGTTATTATGCTATTTGTATTATAACGCGAAACACGGCAAGTGTCAATGTAGTAAAACAGGCTTTGCCTATTTGACAAAGCCTGTTTATATTGAGCTTAGTGACCGCTTCTGTACTCGGCAAGTGCCGCAACGATCTCAGCGAAGGGAGCTTTGTTTTTGAGCAGGTTGTAGAAACGCTCAACCAAAGCTACGTCCTCGTCGGCGGTGATATCGCAATACTTCTCGCAAGCCACCTTTACGCCCTCGTCGCGAGCGCAAGCGGAAACTTCAAGTCCGATGGCGTCGTCGGGATGGTCAAACAGCAGACCTGCCGCGATACCGATAGCGATATGCGCGGGAACGCCGCCCTGCTCACGTACCAGCTTGAATGCGCCGCCAAGTCTGTCGCCTGCGGACAGCTTACGCTTGGTGTCGCGGCCTACTCTGAATACGTCGTCGATAAGCAGCGGATTTTCAAATCTGACCATGAGGTTCTCAACGAACTCAAGCAGCTCGTCGGTGGGTACGTTGTGACGCTTTGCCAGCGCGCGTGCGGACTCGATCAGCGCGCGGGTCAGTACATACTTGATCTCGCCGTCGCAAGCGATGTCGGAGATAAGCTCGTAGCCCTTGAGTCTGCCGTAGTAAGCCATCAGCGCGTGTCCCATGTTGTGGATCAGCAGCTTTCTCTCGATAAAGAAGCTGAAGGGCGCGAAAGGAACCATGCTGTCGATCTGTGGCAGCTCGGCGCCTACGGGACGGAAGCCTGCCAGGTCAACGGGAAGCTCGTTGTGGTTGTCGGTGCAGACGGAAAGGGGATTTTCATCAAGGAACTTCTGGGGTGTGGGAGGAACGGTGATGCAGACGGAAACGCAAACAAAACCGATGCTCTCCTCAAAATATTTTTTAACCTCGGCAGGAATATGAGGCTCAACCAGACCGCGCAGATACGTATCCGAGCCGATGAGGTTTTCGCAGATGAGAATGTTGAGAGGACGCGCGTCCTTGTTGTAGCGGGCAACGATAGCCTTTGCCAGCAGAGGAGCTACGAAGGGCAAAACGTTTACGCCAAGCGCGGTAGCCATAATGTCGGTATCGGCAATGGTATCAACCACAGCCTGCTCGTCACGACCGTTGATCGCCTTGATGTTTTCTACCCATTCGGGCACGTATTCTGTGCCTTTGGTAACGTAGATAGGATACTTGCCGGCCTCGGACAGCTTGTTGATGAGGTCTGCATTGACGTCGATAAGAGTAGTTTCGGCGCCCGATAAGAAAAATCTTTTCGCAATGAAGCCTCGGCCAATGTTGCCGGCTCCGTACATTACTGCTTTCATGTTTTTATCTCCCTTGAAATAATTTGACTATTGTTTAAAAGTTTTCGTCCACCTTTTTCTAAAAGGTGGCGCAGGTCAAGGGCGCGTAGCCCTTGTCGCCCTCCGCAGAGGGCGAAAGCTCTTTCCCTCCATAGCGCCACGAAGGGGTGAATGGCAAGCCGTAAGGCTTGACAGAGGGGAAACACACAAGTGGGGGTTTCCCCTAAAAAACAATCATTTATTGCAGATTATCCGTCAGCATTCCGAGGCATTCTTCCAGCAGCACGCCGTTTCTCGTGGGCTCGGGACTGTTTTGCGAATGCTTTATTACCTCGTAGGTGAACTGTGTCGCGAATTCTGCCGCGTCCGAAAGATTCTTGCCGCGGACTATCTCGCCAAGCAGCGTGGACGTAAACACCTCGCCGGTGCCCGGAAAGCTGCGCGCAAGTCGGGGTGAGCTTATTATATCGATAATTCCGTCCTCAAACACGGCATTGCCTATCTTGTCACCGAAATGTATGCCCGTGATGACTATTTTATCAACTCCGAGTTGGCTTTGCATTTTAAAGCACAGCTTTTGCGCTAACTCAATCGCCTCGTTTTTGTCAGAAAGCGTGACGCTCGTGTCAATGCCTGTCAGGAAATGCGCTTCGGTAAGGTTGGGCGTGATAATGTCCGCCTTGCGGCAAAGCTGTGCCATGCCGCGCACCAGCTCGTCGGTGTAGGTGGAATAAAGCTTGCCGTCGTCACCCATTACAGGGTCTACCAGCACGGGACCGTCCCCGCCGAATTTGTCGATAATGTCCTCAACTATGTGGATCTGACGCGCCGAACCCAAAAATCCGCTGTAGATCGCATCGAACTTTACATCAAGCACCTCAAAATGCTCAATGATCTTTTGCATCTCATCGCTAAGGTCTACAAAGTACGGATGTTCAAATCCGCCCGTGTGAGTGGACAGCAGTGCCGTGGGAATGGGCACGACCTGAACGCCATCGGCGCTGAGTATGGGGATGATGACTGTCAGCGCGCATCTTCCGAGGCACGACATATCATGTATCGCCGCTATTTTTTTCATGTATACTCCGTTTATTTGACCAAATGTCTCTTGATTTTTCTGGATGTGGTCTTTTCAAACTCGGTGCGGCGTATCTCAACGGCGCGGATCTGCTTGTAACCTACCAGAGTGCGGTTCATTGCGTTGATGTCTGCTTTTATCTTTTCTGCGACCTTGTTTATATCCTTTTCGTCCGCGAACATATCGGGAGCGGGGTAAACGATAGCGGTCAGTATTACGGTGTCGCTTCCTTGCTTCTTGCGTCCGACTACAACGCTCTCACCAACGCAGTCAAGTCTTGAAAGATACTCCTCGATCTCCTCGGGAAATACGTTTTTGCCGTTTTCAAGTACGATGACCGACTTTTTGCGTCCGGTGATAAAGATGTAGCCGTCCTCGTCCATGTAGCCTACGTCGCCTGTGCGGAAGAAGCCGTCCTCGGTGAATACCGCGGCAGTTGCCTCGGGATTCTTGTAGTAACCCATCATTACGTTGCCGCCGCGCGCAAGTATCTCGCCCTGCTCAAAGCCTTTTTCGTTGATAAGCTCAGCGTCGATCTTGACCTCACAGCCCTCGACCGCAGGGCCGACGGAGCCTGCCTTGGGAGCAAAATAGGGGTTGACCGAGATCAAAGGTGAGCATTCGGTTATGCCGTAGCCCTCACAGATCTGAATACCGAAATCGTCAAAGTTCTTGACCAGCTCGGGGTTGAGCGGCGCGCCGCCGCAGACTATCTTGTTGAGTCTTCCGCCGAATGCGGCAATGATCTGTTTAAATACGATGGGACGCAGATCTATGCCGACCTTGCGCAGACCACCCGTTACTTTTATAGCACCGTTTATCAGATTGGTCTTTTTTTGTTTTTTAACGTTGTCCCAAATCTTTTTGTTCATAGTGGTAATAAACAAGGGAACAAGTACCAGACCTGTAGGCTTATATTTTTCAAAGTTGCGGACAACGCGACGCAAAGAGTCGTTGATACCGATATTCATGCCGTAGTTCATACCCGCAAGCAGACAGCACAGCTCATACGTGTGGTGAATGGGCAGACAGGAAACGATGGTATCCTCAGGGAAGAACTCAACACATCCGCAAGCGGCGTTCATTGCGAATACCACGTTTTTCTCGGACAGCATTACGCACTTGCTGGTACCCGTTGTGCCCGAGGTGAACAGCATAACAGCCATTCTTTCCATGTCAGAGGGCTCGGGAAGCACGTAGCCCGAGGCAAGATTGCGCTCACCGCGCGCCAAAAGCTCGTCGTATGACATGACCTTGGGGTCATTAACAAAGGGACAGTTTTCAAGATTGAGAGGAATAAAAAGCGAAACGGTATCATGATTCTCAACCGCGTTGGCGAGCTTTTCGTTGAACGCGCCCGAAAATACAACCGCATCTGCCTCGGCAAACGAGAGAAAGCCCTCGATCTCGCTTATCTCAAGCTCTTTGTCCATAGGAATGGCAACGTTGCCGGACGCGATGGCGGCAGCGTATGTAGCTACCCAATAAGGGGAGGTCTCGCCAAGTATTGCAATGCGCTTCTGCTTCCAGCCAAAGGAGTCAAAAGCGGCAGCTTGCTTTTTTACCATGCCCGAAAATTCAGCATATGTCATCCGGCGATCGGCACCGGTGGAGTCATTCCACATAAAGACTACTTTGTCATTGTGCTCAGCTATTTTTTCGGTGAAATGCTTAATGGAAAGTGCCGGGGTAAAACGGCGCTCGGTTTTTTTATTTTTTGGCATGATTGAAAACCCTTTCTGAAATATATGATACATTAATAATAATCGTGTTTTTGGAGTGATGACCCTTACCACCCCAGTTTATTATACACCATTATTTGAAAAAAATCAATACATATGCCATCAAAAGTAGTATGTGAACATAAAAAAGCGACCTTCCAATGGGCGTACCCATTGGAAGGCCGTATAAATAAATTCAATTACCAGGTGATAGAGGGGTTGCCGTTGGCATCATAGTGCCAGAAGTACTGACCGCTGCCGGAAGGATTGGTTGTGGAAGTTGTAAAGAAGTACAGAGTAGCGGTAATGGTCAGAGGAGTGTTGTTGGAGCTGTGAACATCCATAGAGAACCAGTTGGTAGCATTGCCCTTGTAAAGAACTGCGGACAGGCTGTTGCAGAACATGAATGCTCTCTCGCCGATCTCTCTGGTACCTGCGCCGATCATAACAGTGTTAAGGTTGATGCAGTTGTTGAATGCATATTCCTTGATTCTGAGAATGGTGTCGGGCATGTATACGGTTCTGAGCGATGTGCAGTTTTCGAAGGTGTGAGCATTGATAGTTGTAATTGCTTCGCCGAAGCTGATAGCTGTAAGCTTAGAGCAGCTTGCGAATGCATACTCACCGATAGCACGGGTAGTGTTGGGAATGGTGAGGGAGATCAGCTCACGGCAGTTTTCGAATGCGTGTGCGCCAACGGAAATAACGCCGTCAATGTTGATGGATGTCAGCTTGGTAGCACCGTAGAACGCGTAATCGCCGATGGCAGATGTAACGATGGGGCTGGAGAAGCTGCCCGAGGTCTTACCTGCGGGATATGCGATAAGGGTAGAGGGCGAGCCGTTAGCATCCAGCTTGTAAAGAACGCCGTCATAAACGTAGAACAGCTTGTTAGCGGCGTCAGCCAGCTTGAACTGTGTCAGGTTTACGCAGCCTGCGAATGCGGATGCGCGGATATCTCTGATGGAGTTTGTAACAGAGTACTCTGTTACCTTAAGACCTGCGGGGAATGCAACAACGGTAGAGAGGTCCTTGGAGTAAAGAACGCCGTTGAGAGCGGAGAATACCTTGTTATCGTTTTCAACCGTGATGGTGGTCAGTGCGGTACAGCCTGCGAATGCGCCTTCACCGATGGTAGTGATGGAAGCGGGCAGATAAACAGACTTGATAGTGGTGTTGTTTGCAAATGCGCCTGCCGCGATACCGGTAACGCTCTTGCCTTCCGCGGTGGTGGAGTAAATGATAACCTCGGAGTCGGTGCAGATGCCCATGCCGGTAACGGTCAGAGTGCCGTCAGAGTTATATTCGTAAGTAAGGCCCTGGGAACCTGTTGCGTTGGTGTAGGAATCGGTGTAGGAATCCTTGCAGACGGAGCAAGTGTGAACTGTGTAGCCCTGAGTTGTCTTTGTGGGGGCGGTTACAGTGTCAACATAATTGTGACCGATGGGGTTGATAGCCTGAGTTTCTGCGGTCTGGCAAGCGGTGCAGACACGAGTCTGGATGCCTGCGTTGGTGCAGGTTGCCGCTGTAGTGGTTACCCATTCGCCGTATACGTGAGCCAGGGCGGGAACGTTGTCGCCCATGTAGTTTTCTCCGCAGGAGCAGATGTATACAGTGTATCCGGGCGCGGAACAAGTGGGAGCCTGTACGTTAGGTGCATACTGATGAACGTGCTCTGTGGTAGTTTCGGGAGCCGGAGTGGTTACGGGAGCCTGAGTCGTAGTTTCGGGTGTAGCGGTGGTGGTGTCCTCTGGAACGTCATCCTCGTTGTTACAAGCGACGAATGTGAACATCATTACCAGTGCCAGCACGAGAAGTGCAATGCGAGCAAATGTTTTCATAACATTCTCCTTTTTTATTTTTTAATTTTTTTTGACCTGTCAAATTGCCGATAGATGGGCATTATCAGCGTAGCATAGTATACCATACATTTTTGGTTTTGGCAATAGAGTTCATCAAAATATCACGGATTTTTCGTAGAAAGTTAACAATTTGGACTTATTTATATGTAGCAAATTGCCTAAATACCGTTTTTTGAGGGGATTTAAGGTAAATATTTTGGGCACACAGCGGCGCGGTGATTGATTTTTTGCTCGGTTTGTGGTAATATATTAATATAAAAATAAAGAGAGGTGCGCCATGAAATTTTACGAGTCAAGCTTTGAATCAAAATACCAAAACAAGAAAATCGCATACAGTGTTTTTGAGCCCGATGACGGCGCGCCCCGCGCCATCCTTCAGATAAGTCACGGTATGTGTGAGTACATAGGTCGGTACGAGAATTTTGCCGAGTATTTAACATCCCACGGCTTTATCGTTTGCGGTAACGACCATCTGGGTCACGGACGCAGTGCGGAAAATGATGACGCGCTGGGTGTCATGCCTCGTAACGGCGGCGAAATACTGCCTGAGGACGTGCATAAATTGACACTTATCATGAAGCAAAAGTACTATGACCTGCCCTATTTTCTGCTGGGACACAGCATGGGCTCCTTCGTCGCCCGAATTTATCTGACAAAATACGCGGATGAGCTTGACGGCGCTGTTATCATGGGCACGGGCGGTCCCGAAAGCCCTGCCGCTGCGGGTAAGCTGCTGACGAAAATTGTCGGAGCTCTGAAGGGCAGGGAACACCGCTCAAAGCTTATAGATAAAGTTGCGTTTGGGTCATACAACTCACGTTTCGGCAAGGATTGCTCGCCCAAGGCGTGGCTGACCCGTGACGACGAAATCGTTGAACGCTACGTCAATGACAAATTCTGCACTTATCTGTTCACCGCCGACGCGTTTTATACGCTGTTTGATATGCTTGGTCAGGTTTCCGCTAAGGATTGGGCATCAAAATTGCCAAAAGACCTGCCGATTCTGGTCACAAGCGGCGAGCAAGACCCCGTCGGAAACTACGGCAAGGGTGTACGCACGGTATTTGAGCGCATAAAGGCGGCAGGGGGTTCTGATGTCACGCTGAAAATGTACGCCGACGACCGCCACGAAATTCTCAACGAGCTTGACCGCGATCAGGTCTACGCCGACATACTGGATTGGCTGTGCGGCAGGATAAAAAAATAAACGTATAAGGACACATATAATAATGATAGAAAATATTGCAAAAACAAAGGGTAAAATACTTGCGGTGGACTTTGGAGACACCAGAACAGGGCTTGCCGTGTCGGATATCAGCCGCTTTTTGGCGTCGGGACTGGGCTATGTTTCACCAGGCGGTATAGTTAAGACGGCAGACGCCGTTGCCGCAAAAGCCAAAGAACTGGGCGTGGCGGCAATCGTGGTGGGCCTGCCCGTCAATATGAACGGAACAGAGGGCCCTCGCGCGGCGCGCTGCCGCGAGTTTGCACAGCTTTTGGGCGAGCGTCTCCCCGACGTGGCAATAGATATGATAGACGAACGCCTGACAACCGTGGAAGCGTCGCGTTATCTCAACGCCACCGATACCCGCGGCAAAAAGCGCAAGGGCGTCATCGACTCACTCTCCGCCGAAATAATGCTGCAGAATACACTTGATAAGCTGAAAATGATGAATTTATAATTTTTAAGCCTTCTCCAGCGGAGAAGGGGGACCGCGTTAGCGGTGGATGAGGAGATCATTATTTCGAAAACTATGATTTATAAGTACAACAAAAACTTAGTATCAAACGCACAAGAATTGCAAAAAAACATGACGGCGGAAGAAAAATATATATGGTATGATTTTTTAAAAAAGCTCCCGGTAACCGTAAACAGACAGAAAAACATAGGCAATTATATAGTTGATTTTTTCATAGCAAACAAAAGAGTCGTAATTGAGCTTGACGGAATTCAACATTGTCAATCAGAAAATAAAAAATCAGATATAACAAGAGATGCTGATCTTGAGGCCTTAGGCATAAAAGTGTTGAGGTATAGTAATACAGACATAAATAAAAAATTTAATGGCATCTGTAAAGACATATTGAGGAAAATAGATATACGATAAGATCAACTGAAAAAATAAAGCAATCAAAATAATGCTCTCCTCATCCACCACCTTCGGTGGTCCCCCTTCTCCGTTGGAGAAGGCTAATTTAAGGTTACGCTCACCGTATAAATTACTTGCAGAGTGCGGACGAAAACTTTTCAACAGAAGTTATACTTAAATTAAAAACGTGGGAAGCCTTAGCTTCCCACGTGCAAAATATTAATTTTACTTTACGGGTACGTAAATTCTTAGGTGGCATGCCGCCTGGTCGAATCTTGCGGATATATCGCTCTTGGGGTTGGACGCGATATTCCAGGTGAAATACTGACAATCCGCAACAAAGTCCGCGTCAAGAACGTAAATGTTCTGGGTTATCATGCCGGGACGTGTGCCTGTATACTTGGCATTTTCCTGCTGAAATTTTTCAAGTCTGTACTGCCAGCCTTCATCGCAAATAAACACGGTGCCCACGGGCAGCTCGGTCAGCGAATACTTTCTGTCACAGCATACGTTCTGATTATACGTGCTTGCGGAGGACTTGGGAACAGTAGTACCTGCCTTGCTGGTACTGTTGTAATACGTATTGTTCAGGTGCTTCCACTCAAGCAGCTTGTATTTGGACAGATCAATGTTCTGTGTTGCGGCAAGCGCGGTGTCCTCAACAAGGAAATCCGCGGGATCAAGGACAACCGACGGATCTATCTGGGTGGTGCCCGCAGGCTTTTCGCCCGTCTTAACGGTAGACTCGGTCACGCCGTAAGGATTCTTGATTGCATTATTGACAGCCTCAGCCGCCGCCTTTATCATGTCGGCGTTGATATCTCTGGACGCGGGATTGAACGTGACCGCAGTCGGCTCAACACCGGTAAATACGCAGGTCCAGGTCAGCGCGGTAAGATAGCGGCCGATTTTATAGTCCATGTGGTAGCCGTCGCGGGTCAGCGTGTCGCCCAGATATGACGTACGCATATTCTGAACGGCGGTGCCGCAGGGAATGAGATACTCAAAGCGATCCTCGGGCTCGATGCAGTTCTTGACGCAATCGACTATCATATTGTACATCTTCATCTGATCACGGTCGTAGTTGGGGAAGGACGAGTGCGTGCTGTCCTGCTGATATGCCCAGGTCTGATGCCATATCAATGTAGCGTCGGGGCAAGCATTTTTTACGTGATCAACAAGATTTGTAAGTATCTTGCCGTAGCTGTTGGCAAGTCCGGAGGTCTTGGAGGACTGCTGCATTGTTATATAGTCCCACTTTTCGTCGGCAAGACCGTAGGACATCTTTGTGTCCGCGCGGGTAGACCAGCCGCCGGTGGTGTTTTTATAATATTTGTAGGACGCACTGTCGGAGCGGGCAAAGCTGTAGTGCTGATCCAGGGCACAGCCGCCGTAATAAAGGTTGCCCAGTGTGATCTTTTTCACGCCCGCGCTCTTGAGCATCTGATAAAGATATTCCATAGCGTCAACAGAAAAGCTGTTTCCGATGGCAAGTATCTTGAGCTCTTCGGGAACGGTAGCGTTGACAGTGGTTTTGAGTGTGCCGTCGTCAACTGCGGGAGGAGCTGTGGTTTCGGGGGCAGATGTTGTGGTATCAGCGACGGTAGTGGTGTCTGCAGCCGTGGTGGTTTCGACAGGTGTTGCGGTTGTGGTATCAACCGGTGCGGCGGTCGTAGTGTCCGCAGGGGTAGAAGAACCACCCGAGCAAGCGGCAAGAAGTGTGCAAATGACAAGTAAAAGTGCTATGAGCGATAATGATTTCATTTTCATACCTGTTTCCTCGCTTAAAAAGTTTTCTACCTATATTATATTGTTGTTACCGATACAAGTCAAGAGGTTTAATTAAATTAAAGGAGATATATTGTCATGAAAACAAATTATACTATGGAGATCCGCCTGTCTGAGGATCTGGCACGTAAGCTGTCGGTTATGTCCAAGGCGGAGGGACGCACACCCGAGGCTCAGTTTATGTTGATGCTGCGTAACAGTCTTGCGTATTTCGAGCGCGCAAAGGGCAAATTCACGCCCGACCAGCTCAAAAACGCGGACATGAGCTGCTTTGAGCAGGTAGTAAAATAAAAAACACGTAGGTGCTGTCAGACGACAGCGCCTACGCTTTATTTTTACTCGCCGATGGGAACTACGTTTTCTTTTGTTCTGAAGAGCAGAGAGATCAGCCAAACGCCCGAAAGACCTACCAGCGTATAAACTATTCTTGACAGCAGACTGCCCTGACCGCCGAACAGCCATGCCACAATGTCAAACCTGAAAAGTCCGATACTGCCCCAGTTGAGTGCGCCTATAATGGAGATCGCCAGCGCAATTTTATCTATGATCATTTGCCGTGTCCTTTCCGAAAAAATGTCGAGAGAATGCTCTCAAACATATTGTCTCCAACAGGCGCTCATATAATTCTTGCTGATTTTTGGATGTTTGAGATTTTTGCTTCTTTATTTTGTTAATTGCATAAATTATTTTTTCCACACATATCAAAAAAATTCACAAACATATTGACAACTTGTCAAAAATATTTTATAATAAGTTATAAATCAACGAAAAGTTGAAAATAATTTCAGGAGGCTTCCTATGAAAAAGATTATTTCCATGATTATGGTTCTTTGCATGCTGGCGGCTATGTTTGCTATCAACACTTCCGCAGCAGGCATCACCACCGACGCTCCCGATTGGATCATCACCGAGATCGGCTGTGACCAGACCGGTGACGGTACAGGCGGCTGGACTAACAGCCTTGACCCGTTTGAATACTTCGAGCTGTATAACAACTCGGGTAAAGCACTCAACCTCTATGACTACGGTATGTTCTACAACGGCGTAGCTCGTACCGCAGACAACTTTGAAACCGTTGTTTACGAGTATACTCCTTTCCTTCCCGGCAACTATTTTGATGGTTGGACCGGTGCGGCTGATGAATGGACATTCACCGGAAACGCATACTGCGGCCTTGAAAATATCGAGCTCAACCCCGATACTTGCATTGTAGAACCCGGCGAGTGCGTTGTTATTTGGTCCAGATTCCGCAGCTCCTTCTTTGCTGATTGGAACAACGGTAAGGGCATGCAGATCGCTGACTTCCGCAACTTCTATAACATTCCCGAGTCCGTCAAGGTAATCAGCTGGGATGGTAACAACTACGATGGCGGTGCAGGCGGTCACGTTAAGAACTTTACTCCCAAAAACTCCGCTGTTGGTACATATGGTGTATGCCTTAAATCCGAGGTGCTTGATGCCGATGCTAACCGCGGCACCACCACCAAGGCTGAGGATATTTTCGAGGGCTCCTGGACCGAAAACCCCGAGCTTATAAGCTGGGCAACCGTTGACCTATCCACTCAGGTTACTGAGGGCTGTGTAGGTAATATGGCATTTAACTTCGTTCTTGACAACAAAGAGATCGGCGCTAAAGAATTCTACTATGATTTCGATATCCGCCGCGAAATGCTGGTTGAAAAGAACGTAGAGCCCACTCCCGGTTCTCTCACCACTCTCCAGAAGATGTGGCTGGGCGTTGCTCTTGACGCTAACGAAACCTTGATCGTAGGCGACACCACCTTCTACGCTCCTTATTCCGAGACAGGCGAGTTCGCAGGTCTGAAGATCAACGATACTCTCTATAAGACCGGTGATACCTTCACCGCTGCCGCTGCAGGCGTTTACACCATCGACTATGCATACGGCAAGCAGGCAGAGGAAACAACCACAGCTGCTCCCGATACTACCGAGGCTCCTGCTGACACCACAACCGCAGCTCCCGAGGCTGATACAACCACAGCAGCTCCCGAGGCTGACACCACAACCGCAGCTCCCACTACAAATGCTCCCACCACTCAAGCTCCCAAGGACGAGGGCGGATGCGGCGGCTTCGTAGCGCTTGGCATCGTTGCGGCTCTCATTCCCGCAGCAATCGTTGTTTGCAAAAAGAGAGACTAATTAAATAATAATACCTTGAGGGGGAACTTTGCAAAGTTCCCCCTCAAACTCCCCTTCAAAACTTTTTACCAAATGGATGAATAGCCCTCTCCTTTGGGCGGGAGAGATATTTTTGTAACCTAAAAACCACCGGCAATGAATGAACCGGTGGTTTTGATTATTTTGTATTATTTAAAGTACGCTTCAAGCACACGGCCTACGGTGAACGCGGAATATGAGCCCGCGTGTCCCTGCTCGATAACGCAGACCGCCGCCACTTGAGGCTTGTCCGCAGGAGCTACCGCCGCAAACAGCGCGTTTTCGCTCTTTGTTGTACCCACCTGAGCCGTTCCCGTTTTACCGCCCACGGTGACGGGCACGCCTCGGAACATAGCGGGCAGTGAGCCCGACGTGGTCACAACACTGCGAAGTGATGCCAGTATTTCGGTGTGATCACCGGCGGATATGTTGAAGCTGCTGAGCACCTCGGGCGTGGGCGTTGATACTACCACTTCATCTGTATAAAATTCATGTACCGAGTGAAGCAGTGAGGCGCGATAGCGCGATCCGCCGTTAGCCAGCGCGGCGAAATACATATTTATCTGTAAGGGAGAAAAAAGATTTTCCGATTGACCGATGGCGGCGACGATAGTGTCGGTCTCCTGCCAAGGTACCAGCTCATTTGCGTCTCTGTACTCGGGACCTGCCAAAATTCCCAACTCACCGCCAAGCTCAAAGCCCGTGTCCTGTCCCAGACCGAACAGTTTGCAGTAATTGTTCATTCTCTCAATTCCCAGCTGTCTGCCAACCTCGTAAAAATAGCAGTTGCAGGACACGCGAAGCGCCTCGCGAACGTCAATGGAGCCGTGGGCGCGGCCTGTGCTTATATAATACCAGCAACGGGGCTGATAGCTGTTGAAATACGTGTAGCGTCCCGTGGTGTGAATAAGCGAATAAGGCGTGATAAGCTTTTCGTTCAGCGCCGCCACGGCAACGCCGGGCTTGAAGGTGGAGCCGGGAGCGTAAAGACCGTTTATCGCTCGGTTGGTAAGCGGCGTGACCTCGGCGGCGGCAAGTGCTTCATAGTCCTCATTGTAGGTGGTCAGATCGTATGTGGGATAGGACGCCATAGCTAATACCTGTCCCGTGCTCACGTCCACCATTGAAAAGGCACCTGCCGAAACGTCCTCGCCTGTGAGGCCGCCCGTTGCGCGGTCCTTTACGTATTGAATATTGTCACGCAGACCGTCCTCGGCGGCGATCTGCGCGTCGATATCAATAGTCAGCCAAACGTCGTGACCTGCCACGGGCTCGGTCTTGACGTATTTGTTTATAAGATTTCCTTGCTTGTCGTATTCGGTGACAAGAACGCCGTCCTTGCCGCGCAAATAGTCCTCAAAAACGCCCTCGCAGCCCGAAATGCCAACCATGGCGTCCATGGAATAGCCTTTTTCTTTGTATTCGGGCCAGTCCTCCTCGTAAATGCGTCCCAGCTGACCTAAAATGTGAGAGGCGTAGCCGGGATATACGTAGTGGCGTGTGCTGACGGTTTTTATGATACCGCCCGTAATATTGCTTTCGTTGACGGAAACTACCAGCTCGCGCGGTACGTTTTGCGCCAGTGTGTAAACGCCCGAGTCGTAAAAGCCGCTCGCTATCATGCTCCAGCGCACCGTCATGACAGTCAGCGCCTGCTCGGGTGTACACATGAGCTCACCGTTATCGTCAAGCAGGTCGTAGCGGTTGGCAAGATACTTTGCCATGGCTTTTGGCTCTACATTGTCCTTGAGATAGTAGTGGTCGATTATGGACTGACGTGTTGATTCCGTGCCTGCGACAAAATGCATATCGGGGTATGTGCCGCCCAGAGGATAGCTTTCGCAAAGTATAGGTATGACACCCGCGCGCTCACACTGTTCGATCAGCGCGAGAATCGCTTCGTTTTCCTCGCGGACGGTGGGAGGAAGAGCATAGTAATCAAGAGTCAGGTCATAGGTGTATTTGTTGGTGACAATAACCGTGCCGTTTCTGTCGCATATGTCACCGCGCTGTGCCACAATGACTGACTCGCGCACCAAGGTCTTTTCAGCAATGGCAGGCGCGTATTTCTGACGCGCAAATATTTGCAGACCGCAAAGTCTGATAACGAAAATAAAGCAGGCAACACAAAAGAACGCTACCAATATCAGCGTGCGACGTGATGCTTTTGCGTTTATTCTCATGGCTTCGGGTCCTTTCGTTGCTTTTTGTTTTTTGTGAAAAGTTTTTGCGCAGCTTTTTGATAAAAAGCTGCCGCCGATCCAACGCGGCGTAGCGTTGGTCGCCCTCCGCAGAGGGCGAAGCTCCCATTGGCGTTTCTTTTTGTTAGCTTTTTCTTTGCGCCGCTTGCCGCCAAAGAAAAAGCGGAAAACGCATGGGATAAATTTTCAGTTCAGCGGAAACAACTATAATTTTACTTTTTAATTTTAAGATACTTCTTTGCCGCGTCATTTCCCAGGCACCAGCCGATGCCGCGGCAAACGCAGTCGGAGGGATTTTTCGCAACCGTGGCGCGTATGCCCAGATGCTTGTATATCAGCTCGGGCAGACCGTCAAGCTGTGCGCCGCCGCCGATGAGAATAATTCCCGCATCGTAAACGTCCGAGGCAAGCTCGGGCGGTATTTCCTCAAGGGCGGTCTTTATCATGGTTATGACAGCCATGAGCTTTTCCTGCACTGCCTCGCATATGTCCGCGCAGCTTATGCGCGCACTTCCCGTCAGACCGCCGCCAAGATCGCGTCCCGGAACTTCTGCCGCGCCGCGGTCAAAGTTGCGCCACGCCGAGCCTATTTTTATTTTGAGCGATTCTGCCGCGGCCTCGCCGATAAGCAAGTCGTATTTTTTTCGTATGTACTGAACGATGGCACGGTCAAGATCACGGCCGCCCACGCGGGAGGTCTCGGATATGACTATTCCGCCCATGCTCATGACCGCTACCGAGCTGCAGCCGCCGCCGATGTCAACGATCATACAGCCGCGAGGACTGTTTATCTTGAGGTTTGCGCCGATAGCACCCGCAAGAGTTGAATCTATCATAAATACCTGGCGCGCGCCTGCGTCGTAAACGGCCTCCTCCAGCGCGCGGCGCTCTACCTCATTGACTCGGCTGGGAATGGCTACGGTTATGTCGGGGCGGTGCATGACGGATACCGCCTCAAGCTTTGAGAGATAAAATTTAAGCATGCGTGTTGCCGCTTCGGGCTCTGCCACCGCGCCGCCCTGAACGGGGCGCAGTGCCTGGATCTCGGGCGGGGTTTTACCGAACATGCGCCGCGCGTCCATGCCCACCGCAACTGTCTTGCCGCCGGCGGTCATAACCGCCACCGCGGTAGGCGAACGCAACGCAATGCCCTTTTCCTTGTCAAATATCCGTGTATTTGAGCTGCCCAAATCAATACCGAGCTGTTTTATCATAAGTTTATGCCTTTCAATTTATTTTGTGAAACGCTTTGTAAAAAAGTTTTTGCGCAGCTTTTTTCAAAAAGCTGCCGCCGATCCAACGCGGCGTAGCGTTGGTCGCCCTCCGCAGAGGGCGAAACTTTCCCCGGCGTTTCTTTTTGTTAGCTTTTTCACAGTACCTTGTGCCGTCAAAGAAAAAGCGGCAAGCGCGTGGGGTGAATTATATGTCAGCTTTTTTGTTGCACAACCCCTGCATATCGATCCCGAACTCGTCGCGCATAAGCTCGTAAAGACGGCGCACGGGGAGTCCCACAACGTTGAGATAGTCGCCCTCAATGCCGCGGATAAATAACGCCGCCATTTCCTGTATCGCGTAAGCACCTGCCTTGTCCAGATACTTGCAGCTGTCAAGATACCTCTCAAGGGCTGACTCGGACACATCCGCGAAATGTACTTTTGTGCGCTCAAAGTCCGCGCAGCTTTTTTCACCGCAGCACAGCGCGACTCCGCTGAAAACAGAGTGCTCGCGTCCCGACAGCATGCGTATCATGCGCCCTGCGTCCGCACGGTCAATGGGCTTGCCCAGCACCTCACGCTCACACCACACAATAGTGTCGGAGGCGATTATCAGCGTGTCGGACACATCCTCGCCGCGCTCTGCCAGTATGCTGCGTACCGCTTGCGCTTTGCGCAGTGATAACTGCTTTACAAGCTCGGCGGGATCGGTTATGTCCGAGCTTTCATCCACATCGGGAACTATTATTTCAAATTCCAGTCCCAACGCGCCAAGTATTTCCCGCCGACGCGGAGAGCCGGATGCTAAAATTATTTTCATTGCTTTTTGTTTCCTTTGAAGGTCAGTATGATAAGCACCACGAATACAGCCAGCGAGCCCAGCAGTACAAACGCCCAGATCATGGCTTTTGTCAGATAGCTTTGACCGACCTCCGTATCCGAATAAGGCGGTCTTGTGGTTTCGGGAGCCTGAGTCTCGGTTTCTGGCGGAATTGTTTCGGGGGGCGTGGTCACAGGAGGCTCTGTAACGGGAGGCTCGGTGACAGGCGGCGTGGTCACGGGAGGTGTGGTCACGGGGGGCGTGGTCACAGGAGGCTCGGTAACGGGAGCGTCCTTGTAGGTCAGTGTTACCACAACATCCTTCGCGGGCATTTCAAGCGTTGCGCGGTCATTGTCGGCGTATAAAAATCTGCCGTTGTCGCAGGACCAGACCGCCTCCTTGCCCTCGGGGGTGGGGAGGCTTGGAATGAGCGTGACGCGGTCATCGCGGTAGTAAACTCCGCTTCCCGATGCGCCGATGACGGTCAGCTTGTAGGTGTTTAGTATAGTTCCCGTCAACGACGAATAACCCTGAGTCAATTCGCCGCCGTATTCGCCAATTCCTTTTATTGTCAGAATTATTCGGTTGTGTTGACTGAAATATTCGCGTTCGCAGACAAAGTCAACGCCCTCGGTGAGTGCTGTGCCGCGATATGACACGGTTATGTCACGGACTATGTCCGCCCCCGACTGCGAAAGATCGGGCTTTACGGTGACGGTGGCAATGTCCAAAAGCTTTATTGTGTAATTCAGCACGCAACCCGTGCAACGGAAGGCTTCAACGCCGTTCGACTGTCCCAGACTGACGAAAATGTGCTCTGTGGTGGGGTAGGTCTTTCCGTAGCTGTCACCGCATACACGGCAAATGTATGTAGACTTGCCCTCAATAGCGCAGGTGGCGTAAACGTCCATGTTTTCCACAAAGAAGCAGTCGTGGCTACGGGATGTGACACTGTATCCCGTATAGCCGGAATTTCCGTTTGGATACCAGACTGTGCTCCATCCCAGACGCTCGTCGGTGTATATTTTCATGTCAGCGGGAGCTGAACCAAGAGACACTACATCGGGAAGACCGTTGTAAAAGGTGCAAGAAGGCATGTCGCCCTTGAATATCAGCGCGCGGAGTGACGACGCGCCGTAAAACGCGCCGGTCTGAAGCCGCGATAGCGAAGCGGGAAATGTGACGACCTTAAGAGCGGAACAGCCCGAAAAAGCCTCCGCGCCTACAGTTTCCACGCCTGACGAAATATATATGCGCGTCAAAGACGAGCAGCCCTCAAAGCATTCGGTGGGTATGCCCACTGTCATTTCGCGGGGCATACGGACGTATTTTAACGCAGTGTCACCCGAAAATGCCTGCTTGCCCACGGTCTTGACGCTGTCGGGAATAAATACCGCTTCAAGGGCGGTCTTGCCCGAAAATGCGCCGTCACTGATGCCGACAACAGCTTTTCCATTTATTATATTTGGAATGATGATAGCTTTTGCATCCGATCTGAATGCCGTGATCGTAACACCGCTTGGTGCTGTGCCGACGGAAAGTGCCTCCGCGCCTGCCGCGATCTCGAGCTTGGCTTCATTGCCCTTGTAAGAATTTACTGTTACATCCGGGGCATAAACTGTTACGCCCGAGGTTTTTGCGAAGGCATTTTTGGAGATCTGCGCTGTGCTTGACGCAATAACCACCGAGCGCAAGGCTGTGCAGGACTCAAAAGCGCTGTCGCCAATGCTTGTCAGCGTTTGGGGCAGGGATATGCTCTCAAGCGAGGTGCAACCGAAAAATGAACCCGAGCCAAGTGATACAAGTGAATTTCCCGAGTCCGCGTGGTAAAGCGAGGTGCAACCGCTAAACGCAGATGCGCCTATGAATTCAACCGAGTTTGGCAGAATTATCTCTTCAAGCGCCGTACAGCTTGCGAACGCAGAGCTTTCAATGCGCACGACCGAGCTGCCGAAGTCAACACGGCGTATTTCTTTGTGATCTTTAAATACACCGCTGCCTACAGACACAACCTTGTAGCCGTCGATCATGTCGGGAATGGCAACAAAGCTGTTGTTTCCGGAATATTTGGTGATGACTGCAGTCTTGTCCGCGTTCAGCGTGTATTCGAAGCACTCGGGACCGGGGGCGGGTAGTGTGAATTGGGTGTCGGGCTCTGCGGCGAAAATACTAAATGGCATACAGCCAAGCATCATCGCGCAGATAAGCAATATATATGTAAATTTCGTAATTATCTTCATAAAATTAAACCTTTCTATGCTTTTTTGGCGCGTAGCGCCGAAAAAGCTACCTTAATGTTTGCGAAGCAAACATTTCACATTTGCGAAGCAAATATATCATTTATCATTCGACGCGATAGCGGCGAATATCATTGAACAAAATAAAAACCGAAAGGTTTTTATTTTGTTCCCGTTGATCCAAATCCGCCTGTGCCGCGGTCGGTATTGTCCAGCTCGTCCGACTGTATAAGATTTGCCGCAAGAACGGGGATAAACATCATTTGCGCAATTCTGTCTCCGTCGCAAACCGTGTAGGCAACATCGGATTTGTTGTGCAGGCAGACGGAGATCTCGCCGCGGTAGTCGGAGTCGATAACGCCGATTCCGTTTGCAAGGGCGATGCCGTGCTTGAAGCCAAGCCCCGAGCGAGCCGCGATAATGGCAACGACGCCGCGGGTTTCGGGCGATATGGCGATGCCTGTGGGAATGGCGACGCGCTTACCCGGTTCAATGGTGACGTTGCCACCCTCAAGAGCGGCGCGAAGATCAACGGCGGCAGAGCCGTCGGTGGCGTAAGCGGGAACAGTCGCCCCGCGAGTCAGCTTTATTTTAACATTGATGTTGTTCATTTTATACCTCTTTATTATTAAACATACTTAATCATTATAAGTATAACATAACTTGTCCGTCAAATCAATACGGCGCGATAAATTTTCACACATTACCATTTAATTTTCACATAGAATAAAAAAATCGCCCCCGCCTTTCGAATGTGCATTTTTCTGTTGACAAACTACATTAAATATTATATAATAATTATATCTATGTAAAATGGAAAAATATTTATTCAATATATTCAGGAGGATAAAATGGAACAGCAAAAACTGTCTCAACTCAAGCAGATCGCCGCTAATATCCGTCTCGGAGTTCTCGAGAGCGTTCACGCGGCAAAGTCCGGACATCCCGGTGGATCTCTTTCCATCTCGGACATCCTTGCGTATCTCTATTTTGAAGAAATGAACGTGGATCCCAAGAATCCCAAGTGGGAAGACCGCGACCGCCTTGTACTTTCCAAGGGCCACACCGCTCCCGCGCTTTATTCCGTTCTGGCTGAAAAGGGCTTTTTCAGCAAGGACGAGCTTAAGACTCTCCGTCAGGCAGACTCCTTCCTGCAGGGCCACCCCGATATGAAGGGCACTCCCGGCGTTGACATGACCACAGGTTCTCTGGGTCTCGGCATTTCCGCCGCTTGCGGCATGGCACTTGCCGGCAAGATCGCTAACAAGGACTACCGCGTTTACGCTATCGTAGGCGACGGCGAGAGCCAGGAGGGTCAGGTTTGGGAAGCATCCATGTTCGCTAACCACTATAAGCTGGACAACTTCTGCGCAATTATCGACTGGAACGGTCTGCAGATCGACGGTAAGATAGTTGACGTTATGAACCCCACTCCCTACGACAAAAAGCTGGAAGCATTCGGCTACAACGTAGTTACCATTGACGCTCACGACTTCGATTCTATCGAGGCAGGCTTCAAGGCAGCTCGTGAATGCAAGGGCAAGCCCACCGCTATCATCGCAGTATCCATCAAGGGTAAGGGCGTTTCCTTCATGGAAAATCAGGCATCCTGGCACGGCGCAGCTCCCGACGACGCTCAGTACGAGCAGGCAGTCGCTGAGATCCGTGCGTCGCTGTAATTTGGGAAAGGAGAACATACAAAATGGCAGAAAAAATAGCAACAAGAGAAGCCTACGGCAACGCGCTTGCTGAGTTTGGCGAGAAATATAATTTTGTGGTTCTTGATGCTGACCTTGCGGCAGCTACCAAGACCGGTGTTTTCAAGAAAAAGTTCCCCGAGAGATTCTTTGACTGCGGAATTGCCGAGGGCAATATGATGACTGTTGCGGCAGGTCTTGCGGCTGCAGGTCAGGTTCCCTTCGCATCCACCTTCGCAATGTTTGCGGCAGGCCGTGCTTTCGAGCAGATCAGAAACTCTATCGCATATCCTCACCTCAACGTTAAGATCGGCGCTACCCACGCAGGTATTACCGTTGGTGAAGACGGTGCAACCCACCAGTGCCTTGAGGATCTGGGCGTTATGCGTACCATTCCCGGCATGGCGATCGTTAACCCCGCTGACGCAACTGAGGCTCGCGCCGCTGTTGAGTGGGCGATCAACTATAACGGTCCCGTTTACCTGCGCTTCGGAAGAATGGCAGTTCCGGTACTGTTCGACAAGGATACATATAAGTTCGAGTTCGGCAAGGGCGTGACCATGGCGCAGGGTAAGGACGTTACCATCGTTGCTACCGGTATTATGGTAGACATGGCACTGTCCGCACGTGAGCTGCTGGCTGCCGAGGGCATCGACGCTCGCGTTATCAACATCCACACCATCAAGCCCATCGACCGCGATATTATCATCGCCGCAGCTGCCGAGACAGGTGCTATCGTAACCGCTGAGGAGCACAACGTTATCGGCGGACTTGGCTCTGCTGTCGCAGAGGTCGTTGCTGAGACCAAGCCCGTTCCCGTTCTCCGCATCGGTACTGAGGACAGATTCGGTAAGTCCGGCAAGGTTCCCGCACTCCTCGAGGAGTACGGTCTGACTCCCGCCGCTATCGCCGCTAAGGCTAAGGCTGCTATAGCATTGAAGTAAGAGGTTTTGCTGAGGGGAACTTCTTGGGAGAAGTTCCCCCCAGACCCCCCTCAAGAACCTTTTTAACAAATTACAATGGGTAATTGTGGGAAAGTTTTTGCACCGCTTTTTCCAAAAAGCGGTCGCAGTCAAGGGCGCGTAGCCCTTCTCGCCCTCAGCAGAGGGCGAAATCCCCTTGGCGTTTCTTTTTGTTAGCTTTTTCTTTGCGCCGCCGGCTGTCAAAGAAAAAGCGGAAAGCGCGTGCGGAATACTTTCTACAGAAAACAATGCTTGCATTTTGTCGCCAATACCTCAAAAC
>JAZNBA010000031.1:0-7714 GCA_045586785.1 Eubacteriales bacterium
CAAGCCACCAGCACGGCTGGTGGTCATGACTTTATTGCATTACGGGTTGGAATTCTGATAATGTAAGTTCACCATCAATATTACTTATCTCAATTGTGTAATAGTAAACTTGCCCGGATGTATCTGTGAATGTAATTCCCATATGAGCAAATAATCCCGTGAACGAAGTAGTTACCGCCAACGGCATTTGCGGCATGAGCTTGCTTGATGAGTATAAGGATTCTTTTATCACATATTTTCCCGCATCATTGGGTGAAATGCTTATCAAAGCAAAATCGTGAAGCTCTGTTTGCGGTATGATCATAAATTCCGTTTGATATTCTGTAGGTGTATCCTCATACTTTTCATATGTGGAAAAACTGTTGAGATCTACATCGCTCATGAATTTGACCGTTACAGGCACCCGATTTGATTGGAGCGCGGCTAAAATATCCGCTTCCATAGCACCAAGATCAATTTGAATTTCATTTATATCGTCATTCATATCCGTATTTCCGATTATATGATCTGCATACGTTTCTTTTATGTGATCCATATCGGAAAAAGCAGCAAGAACGGTATAATATTTTTGCGAAAGCTCATTAACGAAATTTGTGGCAATAAGCCGAATTTTGATGCTGTTAAGACCAAAGCTCAGTGTAATATCCGTGTTTGCGTACGGTATAGAAAGAATCGCGCCATAGGGTATATTGTTGGTTTCCTGACCGTAGTTTGAAAGGCTGTGCTCCCAAATATATTCGGGAGTCAAGTTGGAAATAAAATGCTCAATAACAGCCTGTTGCTGTTGGGTAAACAATATGTCCAATATATCTGTGCCGTAAGTAAATCCTTCAAAGGAGGACAGCAGCTCGGAAAAGCGTTGAGCAGAAAAGTCTGTCAGTTGATCAAGCGGAAGATTGAAATAATACATGAGCTCTTGATCGTTCAGAGGATCGGTTGAAATGATAAGCGGAAAAGTAATCTCTTGCACCAAACCGTTGCTGTGGAACTTTATTTCGGGAGTACCCGCAGCGGTGTTTGGCATTTTCCATTCCTCTGTTGTTAACATGAGATCATCGACTTTTGTGCTTTCAAGCGTTGCACCCATGTTTCTCAGAGTTTGACGAGCCAAAGCAATGTCGATCCCCGACAGATGGGCAGCCTGCCGACCGTACTGCTCAAACAGAACAGGATATATCAATGCATCTGTCATATCCCAAATATCGTAGCAGACGCGGTCTGTTATGTATTCGGTTATGAGATCTGATGTAAGCTTGTTGTATTCGTACATACTCAAGCAGTGAGATGCGCCTTTCAATTCAAGGCCATATTTGTCGCATATGTTTTGTGCGTCTTGCAACGCTTTGACAAATGTTTTTTGACTTTTGGGCAGATCTTTAAGTATTTCCGAGGCGGTAATAAAGTCATCAATACGCTTATCCGACGGTAGCTGCTCCAAAATATCATGTGCTTGCTGCAACAATTCGTTGTCGGCGGTGGTTGTATTGGTATTGTTTCCGCAGCCTGCAAGCAAGGTTAGGCAAATACCAAATATAATAAGAAAAATAACTGATTTTTTCATAATGTCATACCATTTTAATATATAAAATCTCTTAAATCGATAGTTATATCTCGACCTCCGCGCAAACGGGGTGGTGGTCGGAGATGTAGATGCCGTCGATGCCCTCGTCGGGGATGATGAAGGAGTCGGCAACGTCGCAGGGCATATTGGTGAAGATGTAATCTATCTTGGGCTTTTTGGAGTCGTCGTATCTGCCGAAGGCGTGGAAGGTGCCGCCCAGCTCGCGCGTTGCGTCCGTGACGTCAAGACCGGGCAGGGAGGTGATTGCCTGAATTTCGGGTGTGTCGGGCAGGGCATTGAAGTCACCAGTCAGCACGAACTTATACGGCTTTTCGGACAGATATTGCATAAGCTGTACAGCACCCAGCAGTCTCGCGGTCTTGCCCTTGTGGTCAAGGTGAGTATTACAGAACACAAAGGGCGCGTCGGCATCGCGGTGCTTGAGGCAGGCAACGGTGGTTATGCGAGGGCAGGAGCTCTGGTCCAGTCCAAAGGTAGAACCCGGAACCGACGGAGTGGCGGACAGCCAGAAGCATTCGCTCCAAAGCGCCTCAAAGGTATCCTTTTTGTACGCCAGCACTACCGACTCGCCGCGGTAGTCCGCGTTTCGTCCGCAGCCGACTACAACGTAGTCCGAAAGCTCGGCACGGAGCCACTCGCGCATTTCGTTGTTAGCCTCCTGGAAACCAATAAGCTCGGGAGCATAGGTGCGGATGGTATCCAGAATGCGTCCCTTGCGGTTAGGGAACATATTTATGCCGTCAACGGTGGCGTTTGTACGAAGGTTAAAGGTAAAGACTTTGATTTTCATATTCATGTCACTCCTTGGTTTTTTTCTAATTATAATTTATTTTTTTGACTAAGTCAATCCCCGATGAAATTTTATTGTTAATTTAGTCAAATTGCTTGACAATTTGGACAATAAATGGTATTATTTATGTGTAGTATATATAAATTACGGAGGTAATGAGATGAATCGATTAGTAAAGCTTACGACAATAGTGTTACTTGCGGCGATGCTGTTTGCCGCTGTTTCCTGCGCAAAACCGCCCGTAGATGATAACGGTGACGTGGGCGGCGATGTAACGACCACCGCGCCTGTCGCCGATCAAGGCGGTAACGATACCACCGTGCCGGGTGATACGACTCCCGCCCAAACCGAGGCGCCCGAGCTGTCGGATGACATTGGCGACGTTACATTTGGCGGAAAGGAATTCCGCATTTACGCGCAAGACCGCTTCAAGAGCTTCAGCGCCGCTGAGGATCAGATAGGCGAGACTGTCAACGACGCTATTTACCTGCGCAACGGTACGGTTGAGGACCGTCTGGACATTGATCTGGTATTTACATTTGGAACCGAAGACAAGATGTGCTCTGATTTTTCCACTAAGGTTCTTTCGGGATCTGACGAATATGAGCTTTTCCTTGGCCATGCCGTATATGCAAGTAAGTATTTTACTCAGGGCATATATACAAACTGGTACGACACCGGTATTGATTTCTCAAAGCCTTGGTTCCCGGAATACGTAGTCAAGAGCGGAACCATCAACGATAAGATGTATCTGCTGCTCAGTGACGTATGCTTATCTGCCGTTGCCCGTGTTTATTCCGTGTTCTATAACATTGATGAAGCCAAGAATTTCGGTCTCCCCGATGTGTTTGAGCTGGTAAGAAATGATGAATGGACGCTGGATAAGCTGACGGAGCTGTCCAAAAATGTTTACCGCGACAACAATGCCGACGGTCTGCGTGACGCGGGCGACCTTTTCGGCGCTCGATGCACCAACAACGGCAACTATATGTGCAATTACGTTTACTCGCTGGGTATGGATAACGTGGTTATTACCGAGGATTGCACGATCGTAGATAATTTTGCAAGTGAAAACAATCTTCAGAAGATCGAAAAGCTGTGCTATCTGTTCGACGATACCGACGGCGGATGGGATGATGATACATTTGATGAGAGCTGGAGCTCCTTTGCCCATGGAAACTCGCTGTTTACTCACGGCTCACTTGAATGGGGGCAGACCTACTACAAGGATCAGTGCACCTTCAGTTACGGTATTCTTCCTTTCCCCAAGTATTCCGCAGAGCAGGATTACCTGTCTATCGTAAACGGTGCGGCAAGCATGTCCTGCCTGCCCAGAACTGTTCCCACCGACAGATATGACATGATCAAGGCTGTCTTTACCGTACTGTGCTCCGAGACCCACAAAAACGTAATTCCCGAGTACATAGGCGTAACGCTTCAGGGTAAGGTTGCCGACAACCCCGATTCGGCTGAAATGATCACGCTCATTCTTGATGGCAGAACCATGGATTTCGCGGCTATCTACGATGCATTCAACGGATACGTTTATTCGATGGATACCATTATGGGAGCGCGCACAAGACTGGGAAGCTATCTCAAGGGCCTTTCGAGAACTGTAACCAAGCACTATAACAATGTTGCAGAAGGATTCAAAAAATAATTTTGTAAAAATAATTCAAGTACCCCGCCGATTTTTCGGCGGGGTACTTTTTATAAATTGCGCGTCAACGCTTGACAATAGCGCCGAGTTGCAATATAATATAAGTAATATTTTTATAAATTTCCGGAGGCGTTATGGCTAAGAAAAAGAATAAGGTCGTTGTCCTTTCCGTGGACGCGATGGTTTTTGAAGATGTAAAATATCTGCGTACAAAACCCAATTTCAGCATGCTTTATGACGGCGGATCCTCTGTCGATCACTGCCGCACCATTTATCCTTCCGTAACATATCCCTGTCACGTTTCCATGTCCTCGGGCGTTTATCCCAACAAGCACGGCGTGACCAACAATATGGAGTTCCATCCGGGTCAGCTCAAGGACATTCCCTGGAACTGGTTTGCGGACGTTATCAAGTCTCCCGACATTTTTACCGCCGCAAAGAATGCGGGACTGACCACCGCCGCTGTTTTCTGGCCTGTTACGGGTAATCACAAGGACATTGACTACCTGATAGACGAATACTGGCCCCAGTCCTCCACCGACACACAGCATGATTGCTTTATCCGTTCCGGTTCTACAGAAGAGGTTTGGGAGAAGTGCATAAAGCCGTTTGTTGACGGCGTCAAGATTCGCAAGCACCCTGTTACCGACTGGTTCAATATTCAGTCCGCTTGTGCTATGATCAGAAATTTCCAACCCGATCTGCTGCTTATCCATCCCGGCAACGTTGACTCCTACCGTCACTCCACGGGTATTTTCTCCGAGCGCGTCACCATGGGACTTGACGAGACCGAGACGTTTATCGGTATGCTGATCCAGGCTACCAAGGACGCAGGTGTGTTTGAGGACACCAACTTCTTCATCATTTCCGACCACGGTCAGATGGAGATAGTTCGTTCCATCAAGCCCAACGTAATGTTTGCAGATCACGGTCTTATCGAGGTCAACGAGGATGGCACGCTGAAGGATTGGAAGGCGTACTGCCATTCCACGGGTATGTCGGCGCAGATCAGACTCAAGGATCCCACCGACCGTGAGACCTGGCAGAAGACCTACGACCTGCTCAAGTGGATGCGCGACGAGGGCATTTACGGTATCAGCGAGGTTTTGACCGCCGAGGAAGCGGACGAGAGAGAGCATCTTAACGGCGAGTTTGCGTTTGTTATTGAGACCGACGGCTACACATCTTTCGCCGAGGACTGGAAGCGTCCCATGATAAAGAATCTGGATATTTCCGACTACCGTTTCGGCAAGGCAACTCACGGCTACAACCCCGCAAAGGGTCCTCAGCCCACGCTGGTTGCATACGGACCCGCTATTAAGAAGGGCGTGCGCCTTGATTTCTGCCGCACCGTTGACCAAGCGCCTACATACGCGAAGATACTTGGTGCCGAGATGCCTTGGGCAGACGGTACCGCACTTGATGAGATCTTGAAGTGATAGGATATGTGGGGCTCTGCCCCACGCCCCGCCAAAGGGAGCTTTTTGAAAAAGCTCCCTTTGGAAACCCGCAAAAACTTTTTAACAAGGGTTATATGACAATATTTTCCGCGGGCGTGCCCGTTTTACCTGAGGCTCCAAAACAAAAAGGAGCCGTTGGCTCCTTTTTGTTTTGGAGCAGGCAACGGGAATCGAACCCGCAGCATCAGCTTGGGAAGCTGAGGTTTTACCACTAGACTATGCCTGCGACTCTATAATTTTATAATAAAAATTCCAATTTGTCAATCCCGATTTGCAAAAAAACCGGGCGGAGCGCACATTTCGCCCGACAAATTTCCTCACGGAGGTCTATTATGCGTCTTGCAACATCAACCTGTATTTTCCCCGGGCGACGTCAAGGCGGCGGTACGCCCCTTGTTCAGTCTATTGCTATGTGCCGCCAGTGCGGCTTTGAGGTCATCGACCTCAACCTTTGCTTTGCCGTCAACAAAAACTGCGGCTCGCTGTTCTGCTCGGACAACTGGCAGAAATACGTAGACGAGCTGGGCGAGGCGGGAGCAAAATACGGCGTGGAATTTTCCCAATCTCACGCCCCCTTTGATTCCAATCTGCGCCGTGCTGACAGACCTATGACAGACGAGGAGCGCGATTGGTACTACGAATCCGTTCGCCGTTCCATCGCCGCCAGCGGTCAGCTGGGCGTAAAGTGGGTGGTTACTCACGCGCAGACCGACGTGCTTGATGACGAGCTGGGCTATGAGCAGAATCTCAAGACCAATATTGAGTTTTACAGCAAGCTGCTGGAATGGGCAAAGCAGTACGGTACGGGTATCGCCGTTGAAAATATGGCGGAATTCAATCCGGGTAAGACTAAGCACCGTTACACTGCTACCGTTGAGGAGCAGATCGCGATAATTGACAGCATCAACGATCCCGACCTGCAGGGTGCGTGGGATTTCGGTCACGCACAGCTGGTCTACCGCGATCAGGTAGCTCCTCTTCGCAAGTTAGGACACCGTCTGCGTGCGACCCACGTTCAGGAGTGCGACGGCAAGGCTGATGATCACTATCTGCCCTTTATCCGCGGCACGACACCCTGGGAAAAGATCATGCCGCTTCTCAAGGAGATCAACTATCCGGGTGACTTTACTTACGAGGTGCACGGCTTTTTCGGATGCATTCCCGATGATCTGCGCCTCTCCGCAGGTAAATTCGCATTTGAAGTCGGTCAGTATCTGATGAGTCTGTACGAAAAGGCGTAAAATATGAAAAACAGATATCTTGCTGCACTGGATGTTGGCGGCACAAAAGCCGATGCTGTGCTGTTTCGTGATACGGGCGAGATAGTAGCTCACGTCGTTGATAAGGGTGTCACGCCCTTTGACACGGATGCGGAGCAATCGGCGTCGGCGTGCATAGCCACGCTGAAAAAGCTTTTTGCCTATGCCGACGGCCCCGTTGACGCGCTTTACGCCTCGGTTGCCACGGTTGAGTATTATTACGATGATTTTATGCGGCTGTTCAACGGGCAGACCTTAAATGTTAAAAAGGTGCGTGTGGAGGGCGACGGATGTTGTCTTATCTCGGGCGTGCTGGGGCACAATGACGGTGCTTGTATGATATGCGGCACCGGTTCATCGCTGTATATCAGAAAAGGCGATGACTACCACCATATCGGTGGCGGCGGTCATCTTATCGATAGCTGCGGCAGCGGTTATGTTCTCGGACAGCAGGCACTTCGCGCCGTCTATCGCGCCTGCGACGGTGCGGGCCCGCAGACTATGCTTACCGAGCTGGTCAATGAGCAGGGCGGCTGTCTTATGAGAAGAAATATTCCCGGTATTCAGTCGGGCGGACGCGCTTATATAGCCACATTTGCCAAAAACGTGTTTATCGCACGAAACCGTGGCGACATCGTGGCACGCAACATTTTCAACACCTGTGCCGCTGACCTTGCCAATGTGGTCTGGGCGGCAAAAGAGGAGCTGGGCGACGGCTTTACGCTGGTGCTCAACGGCGGTATTTTTACGCATTATCCCGAATATGCAGCGGCAGTCAAGGCGCTGTCGCCTGCAAGCGTTAACGTAATTTTGTCCGACGTGCCGCCGCTTTACGGCTGCGTTGTGGAAGCCATGTACGACGTTGGGCTTGAATGTGATGACGTATTCAAAGCCAAGTTTATGGCAGATTATAAAAAATAAAAAATTACATATATTTTGTAGGGGTCGGCGCCCATTTGCAAG
>JAZNBA010000032.1:0-30237 GCA_045586785.1 Eubacteriales bacterium
AGCAGAGGCACAATACGGATACCCCTGCCCACGTCAAGGGCTGGAATTATCAAAACACCGCGCGGAATTTCCGCATTTGCCATAACCTGCTGGACCGTGCCGCCTATCGCATGATCCACCTGGTGGCGGAGGACGAAAAAAGCTTGCCCATCCTTTGTGGCAATATCTTTGTGCAGACAGAAGGCGGATGCCTGGGGCAGTACGGTAGCACCGAGGGGGGAATTCCGCCCATGCTGATCTTTGGCAAAGCGGTAGTAGAAGTCTTAGGCGACGCAGAAGCCAAGCTGGTATTTGCCCAACTTCCCAGGGCTTGAATTCTTCGTCAAGCAGGGCTTGACAAGCGGCAAGCAAAATATGCGTGACATGATCCAAAAAATATGGTATCATGGAATGATCAATCAAAAGGAGAGTAAAAGATGATACAATTTCCCGCATTCGGAGAGACTGAAGTGATCAAAACCGATATTAACGAGCGCACCTGCGTGTACTCCTTTTCCCACGGGGGAAAGAATTCCTTTGAGGCGTACGGTGCTTTGCTGGAGCAAAACGGATACGCCCGTCGGGAGAGTCGGGAGGCAGACGGCAGATATTATGCCGCCTATCAAAAAGAAAATTGCGGTATCTTTGTAACCGCCTTTGAAGGAACCGACGAACTGCGAATCGTCACCGAGGAGGATTGTCTGTACTTTTCCTTTGCTGATGCGGCTGGGGAGGTGCGCGTTGAACCCCAGATCACCCAGATCGCCCTGGAGGATTTTGGAATGTCCTACGTGATCCGCTTATCCGACGGACGTTTTATTGTAATTGACGGCGGACGGAATTTTGAGCCGGATCAGGACAAGCTGATGAACCGCCTTGCCGAAAGCGCCAACGGCGAAACGCCCATCATTGCCGCGTGGATCATGACGCATCCCCATGACGATCACTACCATTGCTTCAACGGCTTTATGGAGCGGTATGGCGATCGTGTGATCATCCAACGGTTTTTGTTGAATTTCCCGGAGGCGGACGATTTTGAGCATTATCCTAAGCTGGCAAAAATCAGCGGCACTGTGGAAAACGCCGAGCTTTTTATCCATGTGCCCATCATGCTGGCATATATGCAGGGGACGGGCGCGCCCATCTACACGCCCCATACCGGGCAGATCTATCAAATCGGAGACGCTACTCTTGAAATTCTTGCCTGCATGGACGATACCATCCATCTTTCCCAAAACCTCAACGGAATCTCCCTGGTGATCCGCATGGAGCTGGGCGGGCAGGTGATCCTTTGGGCAACCGACGCTTCCTTTGAATGGACAAAGCTCCCCGCGCGTTACGGAGAGTACTTGAAGGCAGACATCTTACAGATCCCCCATCACGGCTTCCAATGCGGCTCTGCCGAGGAGGAGATCGCGGGATACCGTTATGTCAAGGCACCGGTCTGCTTTTTGCCCGTAATTGATTACAACGCTTACACCGTTTTCTGTACCTATAAGAAGGGGACCCGCTATTTGATGACCGATCCCAACGTGGAGGAGATCATCACGGGTGACATTGAGCGCACGGTGACCTTGCCCTATACGCCAAATGCCCACGACAAGGCGGATTGGCGTGAGAGGTTTCGATTTGGCTTGGATAGCTCCGGTGCCAATGCGTGGATCTACAGCAATCTTTCCACCGCCTGTGCAGAGGATTTCGTCTTTACCGTGCTGAATACCACCAATCTGCCCGCGCATTTGTCTATGGATTTCTATTTTGAGGATCCCAAGGCTACTGTCCGCTTTGTGCAAGCGGAGATCAATCAACATAGCGTCAAATCGCTTTGTATCGTTGGTGACGAGGTGGACAAGGACTTCGGCTATTACAATCCGAACTCCTTGGCAAAGCAGGGGATTCCCGAAAACGCGCCCTTCGCAGTGCGCTTTATCAGCGATATACCCGTGGTGATCTCCCACCCGACGCATACGGCAAGCTATCACTCTACCACCAATCCGTAATAAAAAAGCGATATCCTCCCAAGGCAGGGAAGGATATCGCTTTTTATGTTATCCCAGCAGCACGTCCGAGATCAGCATGACGCAAAAGCCGACCAAAAGAGCGTAGGTCGCGCCGCGCTGATGACCGTGGGCGTGGGTTTCGGGGATCATTTCGTCGCTGATGACGTAGAGCATGGTACCGCCCGCAAAAGCCAGGGCAAAGGGAAGGATCGCCGAGGCAAGACTGACCGCAAAGTAACCGATCAGCGTGCCCACTACCTCCACGAGTCCCGTTGCCGCCGCGCAGAGGAAGGTTTTCTTTGGAGAAACGCCTGCCGCCAGCATGGGACCGATGATGACCATTCCCTCGGGGATATTCTGCAGGGCAATGCCACCCGCGATGAGAAGTGCCTGGGAGGTGTCCCCCGATCCAAAGCCGACACCTGCCGCAATTCCCTCGGGCAGATTGTGAATGGCAATGGCGGTGACAAACAGCAACACCTTGCTCAGGTTGGCGTTGTTATGGGATTCTTCCTCCACTCCCACCATTTTGTGCAGGTGGGGAACCACCTTGTCCACCAGATTGAGGCAAAGCGCTCCTACAAAAATACCCGCAACTGTGATCAAGAGGCCGTATTTGCCGCCGTATTCCAGAGAGGGAACGATCAGTCCCAGCACCGCCGCCGCCAGCATGACGCCTGCGGCAAAGGACAGGACGATGTCCGAGAAGGTGTGAGAGATCTTTTTGAACACAAAGCCGATGACAGCTCCAAAAACCGTTGCGCCGCCTACTCCCGCGGCGGTGAGCAATACCATTTCCATAGATGTATCTCCATGAACGGAATCCCACCCGAATCCGAGTGGGATTCCATTGCTTTTTAGTTGTTTTCTGCTTGCACTCCCATCATCAATTGGGAGACCAGATCCAAAATTTTATCGTGGCACCCGCCACAGCCGGTGGAGCAATGGGTGATGCGTTGTACGTCGTCAAAGGCCTGCAGAGCGTCGTCCAGAGCCTCACTCTGCTCCAATGCGTTGGCTACGTCCGCGTAGGTGACCTGCTTACAAAAGCATACCGTATAGTTTTCTTGCATGGTTATTCTCCTTATTCTTCGCTGAACTGATCCTTGCCCACGCCGCAAAGGGCGCATTCAAAATCCTCGGGCAGATCCTCAAACTTCGTTCCGGGGGCAATGCCCATTTCGGGAGCACCAAGCTCCTCGTCATATACCCAGCCGCAAACGTCGCAAACATATTTTTTCATGATGAATTACCTCTTTCTTTTTTGTGCTTGGTTTTAAAGAACCAGAGAGGGGGCAGTATAGATTCTTGCCGCCAGCTCCTGATTCAGCATGTACAGGCTCTTGGGATCAGAGCCGAACAGCTCCATTTTGGATATCATATCGTTAGCGTTTGTCTCTTCCTCGCCCTGCTCCTTTACAAACCAGTCAAGGAACTGCATGGTGCGGAAATCTCTGACATCGTATGCCGCGCCGTAAATATCGTTTATCAGCGAGGTTACATACTGCTCGTGCTCAAGCCCTGCCTCAAGCACAGCCATATTGCTTTCAAATACCTTGTCGGGCTTTGCGATAGCTTCAAGTGTTACAGGCATATTTTCATTCTGCAGGTAGGTATAGAACAGCATTGCATGATCTCTTTCTTCCTGCGCCTGAACCATATACCAGTTAGCAAAACCGTCAAGCCCCTTTGCCTTGAAATAGTTTGAAAAATCAAGGTAAAGGTATGCGGAGTAAAACTCCTTATTTATCTGCTGATTAAGCAGCTCGTGTACCTTAGCGTTAAGCATTTTTAATTTCTCCTATATTATATATCTGTTTTCCACAATCCGTGAAGATTACAATAAGCATATACAGCGGTGGGTGTTTCATCGCAAAGTGCGAACTTTACAACCGGCTCGGAACCGGGCTTGAGGCACTTTCGCTGACCGCCGCGGCAGGTCTGCAGATATACCCAAGTGATGCTGTGCTCCTCTGTCATGGGATGCGCAACAGAACCTATCGAGACCTTGATAATGTCACCCTCGCGCTCAACTACGGGAATATGCTTCTCGTGGCTGGCTTCAACCGTTCCGGGCTCCAGCAGCTTCATTTTCTGACCGCAGCACATCATGGGAACGCCTGCGTTGTTAACGAGACCTACGATATTTCCGCAATGCTCGCATACATAAAATTTGTTTTCACACATGTCATTATCCTCCGGATATTTTTATATTATTTTTTATTGTATCGGTTCAAAGTCTGCAGCACCGTGCTTGCAGAGGGGACAAATAAAATCTTCGGGAAGCTCCTCGCCCTCATAAACAAATCCGCATATCTTGCAAACGTAACCCTTTTTGCCTTCTGTCTGAGGCTTAGGCTTGACGTTGCTATGATAATAAGCATATGTCATAGTCTCGCGGTCTGACAATACTCTCGCCTCGGTCACGGAGCATATGAACATACCGTGAGTATCAAGATCGATATACTGCTCTACCTTGAGCGACATAAAGGAGTTGATATATCTGGGAAGAACCACAAGTCCGTTATCCGAGCGCAGAGGCTCACAGTTAGCAAACTTATCCACGTTGCGTCCGCTTACAAAGCCAAATGCCTCAAACACATTAAAGGGTGCGTCAACAGTCAAGCAGTTAATATTCATAATACCTGTCTGCTTGATAATGTGGTGCGAATAATTCTCTTTGTTGATGGTTACCGCGATACGGTTGGGAACGCTTGTTACCTGAGTTACGGTGTTGACTATAAGACCGTTGTCCTTCTTGCCGTCATTGGAGGTAACGACATACAGACCGTATCCAATATTGAACAGCGCGGTAAGATCGTTCTTGTTTGCGGTACTGTCCTGCAGGGCAAGATACTCGCGGCAAAGCTCCTCAACCATAGCGTCAAGCTGTGCGGCACTGTCCTCATTAAGCGCAGACAATATCTTTACAGTAGTGTCGGTAAAGGTGATATTTTTGCTCTTGGCAAACATTTCACGCATTATCTTCGCCGCCATAGGCGCCCAGCTTCCGTTTTCAACAAGCGCTACCGTGCGGTTGCTGAAATTTCGCTCGGTCAGGTGATCGATGAATTCACGCATAAACGGGAAAATGTCAGCATTATAGGTGGTAGTTGCAAGCACCAGCTTGCTGTAACGGAACGCATCCGCAACTGCCTGCGCCATATCGCATCTCGCAAGGTCGTACACCACGACCTTGGGGCATCCGCTTGCCTTAAGCTTATCTGACAGCTTCAAAATTGCTTTTTTGGTGTTACCGTAAACCGAGGTATATGCAACTACTATTCCTTCCTCCTCGGGCTGATAGGAAGACCAGGTGTTATAGAGATTGAGGTAGTAGCCGAGATTTTCGGTGAGAACAGGGCCATGGAGGGGACATATGACAGAAATATCCAGTCCTGCCGCCTTTTTAAGCAGTGCCTGAACCTGTGCGCCGTACTTGCCTACGATACCGATATAATAACGTCTTGCCTCGTCTGCCCAGGGTTCATCCGCGTCAAGCGCACCGAACTTACCAAAGCCGTCTGCCGAGAACAGAACCTTATCAGTGCTGTCATAGGTCACAATAACCTCAGGCCAGTGCACCATAGGCGCGGTCACGAAGGTCAGCACGTGCTTACCAAGCGTCAGCGTGTCACCTTCACCGACAACTACTCTGCGATCCTCAAAATCCGTGCCGAAAAAGTTTTTCATCATTGCAAACGCCTTGACGGAAGAAACTATTTTGGCATCGGGATATGCTTTTGCAAAGTTAACAATGTTAGCGGAGTGATCTGGCTCCATATGCTGAACAACGAGATAGTCGGGGGTGCGGCTGCCGAGCACACTTTGAATATTATCAAGCCATTCGTGAGTAAAGCCTGCGTCAACGGTATCCATTATCGCGATCTTGTCGTCCATGATAGCATAAGAGTTATATGCCATACCGTTCGGAACCTTGTACTGTCCCTCAAAAAGATCTACCTTATGGTCGTTTACACCAATATATTTTATATCCTTTGTTATTATCATAACTGATCTCCTTATATATTGCTTTAATAATTATAGCACAAATTTATTTTATCTTCAACAGATTTTACAGAAATTATTCAAGTATTTTTCCATCGGTGGAGATGGTTATCACCTGCCACGGTATGAATTTTCCGCTGGCCTGAAGCGCACGCTTTACGGCGCTTTCAATACCTCCGCAGCAAGGCACCTCCATGCGAACGACCTTAACGCTTTTTATGTTGTTATTGGCAATAATTTGAGTAAGCTTTTCGGCGTAATCTCCCTCATCCAGCTTAGGACAGCCGATCAGGGTGATATGGTTGCGTATGAACTCATTATGGAAATTACCGTAAGCATAAGCCGTGCAATCGGCGGCTATAAGCAGGTTGGCGTTATCAAAATACGGTGCGTTAACGGGCACTAATTTTATCTGGCAAGGCCACTGGGAAAGCTGGCTTGTAAACGCCGACTTTGCGAATACGGGAGCTACCTCACGCTTGATGGCCTTGGACTGTGTCCCCGGACAGCCGCATGGCAGCCTGATTCCATGCTTCTGCATCTTAGCCTGCCGCACAGCGTTCTCGTTGTAGGCGGGAGCCTCGCGCTCCTCGAAGGTAATTGCGTCAGTGGGACACGCGGGCAGGCAATCGCCCAAGCCGTCACAGTAGTCCTCGCGAGTCAATGTGGCTTTGCCGTTTATCATTTCAATAGCGCCCTCGTGGCACGCCTCGGCGCAAGCACCGCAACCGTTGCATTTTTCTTGATCTATTTTAATTATCTTTCGGATCATTTTTGTCATCCTCCTTGATTTTACGGCTCTATTATAGTATAATTAGAGCAGCATTTCTGTTGAATTTTCAACAAAAGGAGAAAAAATTGAAAAATTTTTTAAATATTTTGAAAAAATGTCCGCTTTTCGAGGGCATAGATGACGATAGCCTTGTAAAGATGCTGGTATGCCTCGGGGCTCGCGTGGAAAGCTTTGACAAAAAATACACCATATTCGCCGAGGGCACACCCGCAAAATATATAGGGATAGTTCTTTCGGGCTCAGCGCAAATAATTCAAGTGGACTATTACGGCAACAGAAGTATACTGTCCGAAATCGACGAAGCGCAAGTATTTGCGGAGGCTTTTGCCTGCGCAGAGGTATGCGCTCTTCCCGTTTCGGTAGTGGCAAATGAGCCGTGTGAAATTATGTTTATCAGCTGCGATCACATTCTCCATACCTGCTCCAATAACTGCGGCTTTCATCAACAGCTTATTTTCAATTTAATGAGGGATCTTGCCACAAAAACAATAATGTTTCATCAACGCATAGAAATAACCTCCAAGCGTTCCACCCGCGAAAAGCTGTTGACATATCTTGCACTGCAAGCTAAGAAATGCAACAGCAACAGCTTCGACATTCCCTTTGACCGTCAGGAGCTGGCAGACTATTTAGAGGTCGAGCGCAGCGGGCTTTCAGCCGAGATAGGTAAGCTGAAAAAAGAAGGGATTATTGACAATCAAAAAAATCATTTTATTTTACTGTAAAAAATATCGGAGCTGAGTCACACATGACTCAGCTCCTCTTTGTTTATTCAAGTTCAAATGCTCCGGTATAAAGCTGATAGTAGGTTCCCTTTTCGGCTATAAGCTTATCGTGGTTGCCGCGCTCGATTATTCGACCGTGTTCAAGCACCATGATAACGTCCGAATTCATAATGGTGGAAAGACGGTGAGCGATAACAAATACCGTTCTCCCCTCCATCAGCTTATCCATACCGCGCTGAACTATGGCCTCGGTACGGGTATCGATGGACGATGTTGCCTCGTCAAGTATCATTACGGGCGGGTCCGCAACAGCGGCGCGCGCTATAGCTATCAACTGACGCTGCCCCTGTGAAAGGTTGGCACCGTTATTAGTCAGCTCAGTGTCGTACCCGCCGGGAAGACGTGTGATAAAGTCATCCGCGCCCGCAAGCTTGGCAGCCTCGATGCACTCCTCGTCGGTAGCGTCAAGACGGCCGTAGCGTATATTCTCCATAACGCTGCCCGTAAACAAGTTTGTATCCTGCAGAACTATGCCAAGGCTTCGGCGAAGATCGGATTTCTTTATCTTATTGATATTGATACCGTCATAGCGTATCTTACCGTCGGCAATGTCGTAGAAACGGTTTATCAGGTTAGTAATGGTAGTCTTGCCCGCACCCGTGGCACCGACAAACGCCACCTTCTGACCCGGCTCCGCATAAACGGAGACGTTGTGAAGCACCTGCTTATCCTCTTCGTAGCCGAAATCAACGTCCACCATACGAACGTCGCCCTGAAGCAGTGTGTACGTCAGGCTTCCGTCACCGTGAGGATGCTTCCAAGCCCATTTACCGGTGCGCTCAGCAGTCTCGGTAATGTTACCTTGCGCATCAACCTTGCAGTTTACAAGCGTAACGTAGCCGTCATCCTCCTCGGGTGTCTGATCCATAAGACCAAACACACGCTCAGCACCCGCCATAGCCATTACTATAGAGTTTATCTGCTGAGAAAGCTGGTTGACGTTACCCGTGAACTGCTTGGTCATGTTAAGGAAAGGAATGATAATATCGATGGAGAAATTACATCCCAATATATTGCCTGTAGTGAAAAGTCCTCTGAGGCTGGGGTTGGGTACCTGAGAGAGCAGGAATATGCCGCCCACAACGGCGCAGAAAACGTAAAGCACGTTACCTATATTCATAATGATGGGGCCTAAGGTATTAGCATAGGCGTGTGCCTTGTAGGTATCCTGCTCAAGCTCGCCGTTTATCTGATCAAACTCTTGCTTGACCTGCTCCTCATGGCAGAACACCTTAATTACCTTCTGACCGTTCATCATTTCCTGAATATAGCCCTCGGTCTTACCGATAGACTTTTGCTGGCGTATAAAGTACTTGGCAGAGCCGCCGCCTATCTTCTTGGATACAAATACCATGGCAACTACACCGCACAGCACCACAAGCGTCATAAACATACTGTACCACAGCATAATACCAAGCACTGTAAGGACGATAATTGTAGACGTAAGCAGCTGAGGCAACGAGCGCGATACAAGCTCACGAAGTGTATCGATATCGTTTGTATAATGGCTCATTATATCGCCATGCTTGTTGGTGTCAAAATACTTGATAGGCAGATTCTGCATGCCGTCAAACATACGGCAACGCATTTTGTTAAGAAAGCCCTGTGTGATATATGCCATAAGCTGTGTCTGCGCAATGGTAAAGGTAATTGACAGCGCATACAGCACAATAAGCATAACTATCATGGGAATTATCTCGCCGCTGGCTGTCTTCCAGTCAAAACTGCCCGCATCAAGATACTTGGTAACTACCTCCAGCACCTTCTGTGTAAATATAGAAGGAATTGAGGATACAAGCGCCGACATCGCGATACATACGGCGGTTATGGGGATGAGGACGGGATACGATTTGATAAGCAGCTTTACAACACGTGCAAGTACACCCATATTAATACGCGGCTTTTTGCCCATTGCGGATTTTTGAGGCTTACTCATTATCATTACCTCCTCTCGTTTGCTGCTCATATATCTCGCGATATATGTCGCTAATCTTCAGCAGCTCGTCGTGAGTTCCGCAAGCGGATATCATACCGTTATCCATTACTATTATCATATCCGACTCCTGAATGGACGCTACGCGCTGAGCAATAATTATCTTCGTTGTTTCGGGGATATACTCGCGGAAGCCTGCGCGGATAAGCGCATCGGTGCGGGTATCGACCGCGCTTGTGGAGTCGTCAAGAATAAGTATCTTGGGACGCTTGAGCAGCGCGCGCGCGATACAAAGTCTTTGCTTCTGACCGCCCGAGACGTTTGTACCGCCTTGCTCTATCTTGGTGTCATAGCCATCCGGAAAAGAGCGTACAAAGTCATCTGCCTGCGCCAGACGGCAAGCCTCAATAAGCTCTTCGTCTGTAGCGTTTTCGTTACCCCAACGGAGATTTTGCTTGATAGTACCCGAAAACAACAGATTTTTCTGAAGCACCACGGCAACCGATGAGCGAAGCGTATCAAGATCATACTCGCGCACATCCACGCCACCAACCTTGACGCTACCCTCGGTAGTGTCGTAAAGGCGGGAGATAAGCTGAACCAGCGAGGATTTACTTGAGCCTGTACCGCCCACAATACCTACTGTCATGCCCGACTTAATGTGCAGATCAATATCCGACAGTGCGAACTTTTTAGCCTTTTGCGAATACTTGAAGCTGACGTTATCGAAATCGATGGAGCCGTCCGCAACCTGCATAACTGCATTTTCGGGATTCTTCAGTGTACTCTCCTCGTCAAGCACCTCGACAACACGCTTAATGGACTCACCCGAAATTGTGAGTATAACGTAGATCATAGACAGCATCATAAGCTGCATAAGTATCTGCATGCCGTATGTCAGCATTGCGGATATCTCGCCTACGTTGATCAGGTTTCCGCCGTTCTCAATTATAAGCTTGGAGCCGACCAGCAGAACGAATATCATGTTAAAATTGACGCAGAACTGCATTATGGGCGAGTTGCACGCAACTATGCGCTCAGCACGTGTAAAGTCACGGCAAATGTCCTCTGCGGCTGCACCGAACTTCTTTTTCTCGTATTCCTCGCGGGAAAAGCCCTTGACAACACGCATACCCCGCACATTTTCCTCAATGGACTCATTGAGTTTGTCGTACTTTTTGAACACCCGGCGGAAGGCAGGCATCGCCTTGCGCGCAACCAGCAAAAGTCCGCACACAAGAACGGGAATAATGACTACAAAGGACGTAGCCAGCGCGCCTCCCATTATATACGCCATAATGATGGAGAATATCAGCATCAGAGGAGCTCTGATGGCTGTTCTGATTATCATCATGTATGACATCTGAACGTTTGCAACGTCGGTGGTCATACGGGTAACAAGGGATGTGGCTGAAAATTTGTCAATATTCTCAAAAGAATAAGTTTGTACCTTATGAAAAATGTCTTGTCTTAGGTTTTTGGCAAAGCCCGCCGATGCTTTGGCGCAGGTCACGCCCGCAATACCGCCGCAGGACAGCGATGCAAACGCCATTATTATAAGCAGACCGCCCGTTTTGAGCACCGAGGACATTTCTGCCCCATTTTTGATGCTGTTGACAAGTGCCGCCGTAATAAACGGAATAAGACACTCAATGATCGCTTCGCACAAAATGAACACAAACGTCAGTATTGACGGCGTTTTGTATTCTCTTATGCTACGCGCAAGCTTTCTTATCATAGGCAACTCCTTTCCTGTTTTTGCAAAAGTGATAACCCTATAATTATACTACCATTGCCGTGCTTTTTCAAGAGCTTTACAAAAGTTTTATTAAATAATTATATTTATTTATAATAGTCGCGTTGACAGCACCGGCGTAGTGCTGTATAATAAAATCAAGAAAAATTTCTCAAAGCATGAAATATCGGCGTGTTTTTTTCGATTATATGGGTGAGAACACGTGTTATCACTCCTAAGGAGGACGTTAAATTGAACGACACCAACCAATTGCTGCAGCTTCTCAACTCGCGAGACGAAACTGCGCTCGAGCTTATAAATACACGTTACGGTGCTCTGCTCCGTTCACTTGCACAGCGGTTGCTGGGCTCACGGGAGGACGCAGAGGAATGTCTTAACGACGTACTGCTGGAGGTATGGAACACCATCCCCCCTGCCGCACCGTCATCCGTGTCGTCCTACGCTTGTATGCTTATCCGTCGAACCGCCATTGACAGAGTGCGCAAAAATACCGCCGAAAAGCGGGGCGGCGGCGAATATTTCGCATCGCTTGACGAGCTGTCCGAGGTCATATCTGACGAGGGCGAGGTTGACAGCACCGAGCTACGCGACGCGCTGAATGAGTTTCTCGGCAATCTGCCACCGACGGACCGCGCGCTGTTCATGGGACGCTATTTCGGCGCGGAAGCCATAGCAAGCCTCGCCGCACGGCTCGGAATGAGCAAAAACGCCGTAACGCTGAGACTGTCGCGCATACGCGGCAAGCTCAAAATATACTTAACGAAAAGAGGAATTTCGGTATGAAAAACAATAAAAAACTATCCGATGCGCTTGGTAGCATAGACGAAAAATACATTGATGAATACGTAAACGGTCAGAGCGTTGTCAGCCGCCGCCCCATGATATGGCGCACGGTTATCGCGGCATCTGTTGCGGTCACACTGCTGGTGGGCGCGGTAATAGGCATACCCGCCGCGCTTCGCGGCAACACCGAGCTTGGAGATGATACAATTATCGAGATAGGCGAACAGCCAATTATAGGCGACGCCGAGCGCGAATACATTATCGATGCCAACGGCAACACGGTGCTTCACATTAAAAATCAGCTAAATCTGCCAAATGATCTGTCAAATCATGTCCACTACCAGGCATCTCAAGCTGAAATTGCAACCGAAAACTACAGAGAAACATACTTTCCGTGGGAAGAAAATATTAAGCTTGCTAAAAAGAACACTTCTCCCACAAATCTTATTTTCACGGGAATTCCCATTGCCAAGGACACCTACGTTTTCGACAAAGAGGTTACGGTATACGATGACAACCGCATCGTGGAATACGACGTCGCATCCGGCACCACATCCGTAAAGGAAATACCGGGTGTGGAGACAAAAGCACCCGAACAAAAAGTCAAACGCACGTACTTCTCTGTTCTCTCCATAAAAATAACCTCAATTCTCAAGAAAAACAATACCACAGGCTACGAGGTTGGCGACATAATACACATCTATCTTGAAGACAGCTTTTATCTTGACGATAACGTTGTCGAGATCGTCATTCCCGAAGCAAACAACCAACCTCCGCTTCCGAACACAACCTCCATACCTGTGTGGAGACCTGTACCGCCTGACACCGAAATAGCATACGAAGTAGTCACAGAATATCCCCTTGACCTCACCACCACAGCCGCACCTGCGTGGGACGGTGTGCCCGGCGTAGATACCGAACAAGGCACAACCGCTGTCAGCACTTTTCCCGAAACGGAAATAGCAATAGAGACGGCTTATGAAGGTGTTGTGACCGCGGTTGCAGAGGGCACGGTAAGCGTCGAATCTCAGGGCTATGTTCCTCCGAGCGTTCCCGTAGTAACCGCAACAGAGCCCACCACAAACGGCAACGCCGAAGAGAATAACAATAATACCGCATCTCATTCCACCGAACGCCTTTATATTGTGTTTAAGAACTCAAACGGCAAATCCTTTATTTCGGACGAAGTAAAAGCCACAGGTCTTGCCCCCGAGGACGCTTGGCGCATCAGCGATTCCTGCACTATTGAAGAATACAGGACCGGTAATTTTAAGCAGTAAAGTAAAAAAGTCAGCCGCAAGGCGTGTCTGCAATAGAGCAATTTAAAAAATTGAACATCTTACAATCAAAAAACGGCAGAGAAGCGTTACGCTTCTCTGCCAATTTTCTTGAAAAAAGATACTAATTGTCGATATGCCTCGCCTCACGCAAGCGTGAACTCAGCTCGATATATTTGCCTTTCCGCGAACCCCCAAAGCTCGCGCACTCGCTTCGGGTAACCCCAGCAGCTCAAACTCGATATGATATAAATCCGCGCTCACGCAGTGAGCATATCGAGTGCGTTAGCACATATCGAACGCGTTAGCGTATATCGAAAATCCGCGCAAGCGGATTTATATCGATGGCGTACCTGCTCTATCGCAGGTACGCCAAGGCTGACTTTTTTACTTGTATTTTATTTTATTTTCAGCTTACCCGAAGCGTCCAGCATCTTGATGAACAGACCGCCCTGAACGGTTCTGTTCTGGAATCCTACGATGCGAGAGCTTACCGTGTCATACCAGTCGGTCATGGGCACGCGGGAGGGCGACTCGTTATAAGCCAGCCACAGCGGCGCTATGTAACGCTCAAACTCGCGGCGGCTTTGTGACAGCGTAGCTGTCCACACCAGCCAGTCGGACTTGGTATAATCGGAACGGCTGTCGAGCGGCATACCGTACTTGTTGAAGTGAGTAAAGTTGGAGGCAAGCTCTGCGCGGATAACCTTCTGCGGGAACAGTCCCGTGCCCCAGATCTTATCCCAGACCATATTGTACTTCATTGAATAGGTATCGGGCTGATCAAACGCGAGGCGATATGAGCCGTCCTCATTAGCCGCGCGAACACACCAGCTCTTTGCCATCTTCACCGCCTTGCGGTGATACTTTTTAGCTTCCTTTTCGCGTCCCAGCATATTCATAATTACGGACATACCCTCGATACCCATAACCGCTTTCAGCGACAGGTTGCAGTTGTGCGCCAGATGACCTGCGAAGTCGTCGGTGCAAAGCTGGTTCTCGGGATCATCACCAAAACGAATAAGATAGTTACACCAGCCGATAAGTGTATCGATATGTGATGCCGCAAAGTCGGAATTGCCGTCAGCGATAGCTACGTTAGCTTCCATTATCAGCATATTTCCGCACTCCTCAACGGGCATCTGCTTAGCAAAAAGCAGCTCGCCTGTTTCGCGGTTAAGTCCGTAGACCTGACCTTCGACCAGCGGATACTGACCTGCGTCGTGAGGCGCGAAATCATACTTCCAACGAGCGTCTGCGGCAAAGCGATAAATAGGACGCATCATACCGCGAATAAGCTCGGGATTGTAAATGAGAAACAGCGGAATGGAGGGATAGCTTACGTCAACGGTTGCGGCACAGCCGTTGGAGAAGCATTCCTTGGAAATGAACAGCACCTCGCCGTTTGTGTCAAGCACCAGCTTGTGCGCGGCTATGACCTGACGGTATGCAAGTGTCAACAGCTCTGCGTATTTTACGCCGCCCGCCGCGAGTGCTTTTTCATACAGGTCATCCGAGAAAGCGCGTGCGCGTGCGATAAGAGCATCGTACTGCTCTGCTGCCTCGGCGATGGCAGTCTCAATTGTCTTGCCGTCCTTGTTCCAGACCGAGCGCAGCTTGTCGCCAAAATAGCTGATGCTGTAAATATCGTCGTAAGCAAACATAAACAGCTTATTCTCGCCCTCGGCAACTGCGGTATCGGCACAGATAAATGTTCTGCGCGCAGTTTCCATACGGGTGTTGGCGTTGGGATCGGCTACCGCAAGATAAACATATCCCCAATCGATACGCAGATCGTCGCCGCTTCTGTTGAGCACGTTCTGAACGGTATTGCCCATTTTCATAGCCTTGATATTGTCACCGATATCCACCGCATCGGTAGTCACGGGGCTTTGATTTACTTTATTAAGGCACAGCTCCTCTCGCACCTTGACCTCAACGCGCACATCGTGCTTTTCGCCGTCAAGCGATCTCCAGTTGACCGCCATATATGAAACAGGGCGTGTCATGATCGCAAGATCGTCCATGAATAGAGGCGTCATATACGTTACGGACAGCTCTATCTTGTCGTTTGCGTATGTTGCGCTTGTGGACAGCGCGTCTATTTTAAGTGATGTCTGTGTTATTTTGTGGTCATTGCGCTCGTAGCCCAGAAAGGCGAGGCGCTGACCGTCTATGTAAACGTAGCCCAGCAGTGAATTAGGCGAGCCGGTCCAGTGGACTGTTTCGGAATAATTAAGATTTTCTTCACGTGACCACACGGAAAAATACGGGTCAACGGTAATGATCGGGATCGACGGTGCTCTCATAATGCAACCTCCATAATTTTATTTGTTTTAATTATACTAAATTACTTTGTTTATGTCAATCCAATGTTGACAAATTACACCTTATTTGATAAAATAAAATTGTAATTTCATCCGAAAGGAACTAAAATATATGTCTACATACACTTATCATAAACAGATTCCTGCCGATATAGAATGCGACGTGCTGGTCATCGGCGGCGGTCCCGCGGGTATGTGCGCGGCGCTTGCCGCCTCCCGCGCAGGTGCTGACACGTTGCTCATCGAGCAGCACGGCTATTGCGGCGGCATGGCAACGGCAGGTCTTGTGGCTCCCTTTATGACCTGCTACGACAGCAGCGGCAATACACGCCTTATCCGCGGTCTTTTTGAGGAGATCGTTGACCGTCTGGTCGCCGAGGGCGGCGCTATCCAGCCATACGAAGTGCCTGCTTCCTCTGCGTTTACATCTTACATACAGGTCGGTCATGTTCACGTCACCCCCTTCCGCGCCGAGTCGCTCAAGCGTGTCGCAGATGAAATGCTGACCGAATCGGGCGTTCGTCTGCTTTACCACACGCAATTTGTGGATGCCGAGGTCAAGGGCGACGCCATCAGCCGCGTTATAGTCGCCTGCAAGGACGGTCTGCACGCCATCACTCCCAAGGCGGTCATCGACTGCTCGGGTGACGCCGACTGCGCCGCGGCGGCAGGTGTTCCCTGCACGCTTGGCAACGGTCAAGGCAGAATTCAGCCTGCGACCATGTTCTTCCGCATAACAAATGTTGACACCTCAAAGGTGGACGCCGACATATACGAAAACCGCGACAATTTCTACCGAAAGGACGGCGTAAATTACCGTTCCCTGCACTGGTGGGTAGAAAAGGCGCGGCAGGCGGGAGACTGGACTCTTGACCGCGTTTCCATCGGACTTTTCCGCGGTGTTGATCCCGACGAGTTCAGCATCAACACCTCTCGCGTCATGGGTATTGACGGCACACGCTCCGACAGTCTGACACGAGGTGAGATTGAGGGCCGCTGGCAGGTCAAGCACATATTTGAATTTCTCGTCAAGTACGTACCCGGCTGTGAAAACGCACGTCTGATACAAAGCGGCAGCACGCTGGGTATTCGCGAAACACGCCACATATCCGGCATCAAAACACTGACCACCGAGCATCTGCTGGGATGCTGCGCACCCGACGATTCTATTATGCTTGCGGCAAACTCCGTGGACGTTCACGGTCGCTACGGCCCCAAGAGTAATGAATATATCGCCCTGCCAGAGGGAAAGTGCTACGGGATCCCCTACGGCACAATGGCACCCGTCAACCTGCGTAACCTGCTGGTAGCAGGTCGTTCAATCTCCGCCGAGAGTGACGCGGCAGGCGCTATCCGCGTGATGCCGCCCTGTATGGGTATAGGTCAGGCGGCAGGCGAGGCGGCGGCTATGGCGCTGGCTGAAAATACCGACGTCCGCGAGCTGAACGTGGCGCGCCTGCGCGAAAAGCTGCGCGCAAACAACGTAATGCTTGACAGCATCGGATGAGGTAATTATGAAAATAACAAAGTACATGGATTTTATAAATCCCACCGAGGAATTCTGCGGCAAACGACGCTCTGTTCAGGGATTTGCAATTCACAACAAATACGCCCTCGTACTGTTTCACACGGGAATTTGCGCGCTGTATGATCTTGAAACAAGACAGCCCGAGCCTCTTGACGTTATAAAGCTGGCGTCCTACAACGACGGCGACCCCGACAAGCGCTACATAAACCACGCCAACGACGCAATGTTTGCGGGCGCACTGCCCGACGGTCGTCCACTGCTCTACATAACCGCAGGCAACAGCGGCGAGGAGGATGAGCTGGGTTATATTGCCCGTTGCGAGATTGAAGCGGTAAGCATCGCCCCCGATGAATCGGACAAAATCAGAATCAGCACTGAGGCTATTCAGACTATCTGTTATAAAAACGACGGTATTGAAGAATCGCCCTATCAGCTACCCGGCTGGGGTTGGCCCGCATCGCTGGTTGACGTAGACAAAGGCTATTACTATATGTTTTCCTCGCGCTATCGCACCAAGATAGAGTTTATGGACAAATACGACCAAAACAATTATATCCTCACGCGCTTCCCTCTCCCGGATATAAGTCAGCGCCGCGTCACTCTGACGCCCGCAGATATTCTTGCCCAGTACGAGCTGCCTTTTGACGTTTTGTTCACTCAAGGCGGCACGCTGAAGGACGGCATTATTTACTACTCCTTCGGTTGCGGCAAAGCCGAATATCCCGACGCAATTCGTGTCATCGACGCAAACGAAGGGCGTGTCATTGACCGCATAGATCTTTCGAACGGTATATTCGCTGATGAGGAAATCGAATGCTGTGCCTTTTACGGCGACCGTCTGCTTGTCAATGTAAACACCAAGCCCATCGCTCACATATACGAGATAGAGCTTGACAAATAAGACAGGAAAGGAACTCGACATATGAAAAAAATATACTCGTGTCTTGCTGTGTTACTTACAGTAATGATTATGCTTACAGCTTGTTCGCCTGCCGATCAGCCGTCGGATGACACTACCACCCCCGCTGCAGATACAACCACGGCAATGCCCATAGATACAACTACACAAACACCGCCCGAGGTTGAGGAACCACGCGTGGTTCAGCTTCCCATTCCCTACATAGACATTGACTTTGACGGCAAGGGTAATATATTCGACGCTATGGGCCACGTTGATTGCAGTATTTCGGACAAAAGTAAAGGCTCCGTAGTTACCACCGCAGTTAAATATAACGGTCAGAGCTATGAGATCCCACACTTTCAGACAAGAGCCAGCGGCGGTACCGCATTGCTCAAATATAATTCCATAGAGAGCAAATCCGAACTTGTCACTCTGCTCAGCGAAGGCTTTACAATGGAGGCGTTTCTTGTCAATCACACTCGCCTCAAATCCGACTCTGCCGAGCAATGTATGGTATCCTCCTGCCAGAGCGGCGGATATAACCTCACCACTCACCAAGGAAAATACAAGGGCTCGGTCTACACAGGCGGCAAATACCGTAATCCCACGCTTGAAAAGGATTACAACACAGATGAACTTTCCCACCTTGTATTCATTTACTACGCAAGCTCTCAGACCGCAACGCTTTACGTAAACGGCGTTGAGGTGTCCAGCGTAGACGCTACCGGAGCACTGGGACTTGCCGCGGACGCAGGTTGGACAACGATCGTTCTGGGCGGTGACATAACCGGCGATTGTGCAACATCAACTCATTGTGACTCCTTTGAAATAACCGATTTCAAGTTCTATACAAGCGCAATTCTTCCCTCTATGGCACGTCCAATGTTTGAGCTTGCGGAAGCCAAGCTTACCGGCGGCACGCTCTCATACGACATAGAATATTCCGAAGACGCTACAAAAGACGATAACGCCATCTTCAAAAACATCTCTGCCAGCTACGTCACCGATATTTACGAGCCTAAAACATCTATCCAATCCGCGCCCACGATTCTTCAGTATGTAACCGAGGATATAATCGGTACAGGCATTGCTTCCGCAGAAAAGCGCCCTGCAACGGTCATTTTCGGCGTTACGTATGAAGACGGCGTGCTTTACGCAACGGATATGCAGGGACGCGAGCTGGGCGAGCTTTATAAGACCGTCAAGTCACTCAACGCCAAGGTTATCCCCGCGTTTATCATTGACAAAACCACTGCCGAGCCTATCCGCGATTTTATAAACGACAACCGTATAGGCGATTGCTTCGTCATCTGCGAAGATGAAAAGCTGCTGGGTGATATATGCTCTGCCACACGCGCGGCACGTCCCGTGCTGGATTGCCGCGGCATTGCCGACATCTCCCCTGCCGACGTATATCTCCGCGCCTCCGCTTGCGGCTCCAAGGTAATACTTGCAAATATGAAATCGCTTGACACACAGTCTATGCTGGACATCCGCGCGCGCTCCATCGCCGTATTTGCCGAGCCTGACGGAGATAACGTCGCCGCGCTTCATTCCGCAGTATTCTCGGGCGTTGCCGGCATTGTCACCGATGATTATATGGACGTCATCGAGTATTATGAAACATTTAAGGACTCCGCCAAAACGCTGTCCGCGCCTACTCTTATCGTGGCTCACCGCGGCGACCCGGAGCATCATCCCGACAACGTAATGAGATCGTTTATTTCCGCGGCGCAGTCGGGTGCCGACATTACCGAGCTTGACGTCTGGCTGACCGCCGACGGACATCTGGTACTCAATCACGACTCGGCTACCAACGGCTTCGACCAAAAGCTGACCTGCACCAAGAGCACACGCGAACAGCTCAAAAAGCTGAAAAGTACAAGCCAAAAAGCCGCCGCAGACGACGAAATAGCCTTCTACGACGAGCTTATGGACTACTTCTCCAAAAACTACACGGACATGGTATTCATAGTTGAAATAAAGGATAAGCGCAACGAGGTGGTTGACAAAGTAATGGAGATCACACGTCAATACGGCATGGAGGACAGAATACTGATCATATGCATGACGCACAGTATCGTTGAATATGCTGCCGACACTTACGGCATCGGCATACAAATGAATCAGTCCTACCAGCTTGACGTTGCCAAGCCCGCACAGTCACTTGCACCCGCCTGTCTTGAATGTGCTTCGCTCAAGACCTCATTCTTTACCAAGTGGGCAAATGCAAATCAGTCTTTCTCGGATATGCTTCGCCATCGCGGCATCAAGTATTCGCCCTGGACCACCAATTCTGCCGCCGAGACCGACCTGCACTATCTGTCGGGATATCCAGAGTTTACAACCAATTATCCTCACCAGTCGGACAAATACATACGCCGAATTGATGTTTCCGTTGCCGCCGACGGTACGCTGACAGCAACTCGCGTCAACTACGACAACACCACCGAGGACATAACAGACAAGGTTGAGTTTGTCAAGCTTGACGGCAACGTAGCACTCAGCGGCGGCAAGGTAACAGGCAGCGGCTCATTCGCAGTACGCATCAAAACAACACCGCCCACATTCAACAAGACATCCTATTACATTTATTCAACGGCACTGACAAGATAAAGACAATGCCCTGCGCCACCCAGGCGCAGGGCATTTATTTACACCGCAAAAAGCACGTGCTTATTTCTTATATCGTTTGACTTTATTTTGTCGTTGACAGCGTAGGCATGGCGTTCAAGCTCGGCGTCCGTTGCCGCGATAAGCCCCTGCGCGCGCAGCTCGTCCGAGATCATACGGGCAATATCCTCTATAACCTCGGATTTGATTTTAACGGATTTCGGTGAGTTGTCCGTAGTCAGCAAATACTCCAGCGGATACGCAAGCGCCTCGCCCAGCGGCGAGCCTTGGCGCAAGGCGCGGAAGCGCCACTTGTAGTACGGCATATATTTGCCCGCCAGCAGAAACGTCACCGCCATAGCATGGTTTACAAACTCATGCGCCGCAAGCTGTGCCGCACCACTCTCTCCGTGAGCGATACAACGGCTGTAATTATACTGTCCCGACTGCCCCGCAAGCAACAGCTGTCCAGCCAGCTTTTTGAGTTTGACATCCTGCGGATACTGCGACATTTGCGCTCTGATGCGGCTGAAAGCACCCGAACCGTCATAAAACAGCTCACCACACGTCAACTCGCAAAGCGCGTATTCGGGAATACCAAACCACTCCTCGTCACACCTTGGAGGTGTACGCATACCTGTCTTAGCTTCGAGAAGATCCTCTATCATTATCACGCCGTGACGGCTTCCGCCCACGGGCGTTGTGTCGGAGCGTTTTACGCCCTCAAATTCTCGCGGCAAGCCTGCGTACGCTCGTTCAAGGCTGAAGAGTGTTGCGTCATCAAAATCACAGCAGGGCAAAAATATGCAAAACCCGGGTTCAAAATCGTGGTCTTGTGACACCTCATCGTCATACCCAAGACATTCCGATCCGCTACCCACAAGCCCTATCGCAGCTACGGAATACACCTCGGGAAATCTTTGGCGCAGCATTTGCTCGCCATACGCTTTATAATATCCGCGGCTCAGTTCAATTCCCTTCATTGCAGCCTCCCGAATAAATATTTTGCGCTCGCCGGCTGTATTCCCGCTCATCAAGGAAATATCCGTAATATCCAAATGTGGGCGCGCATTTTTCGCAAACAAAGGCATAGTAGCCGTTGCGCGGAATATCCGGCGTGTCCAGCAGCTCGCGGGCGCGGTCTATACATTCGTTTATATACTCATCCGCCTCAACCAGCCCCAACTCCACTTCCTTAGCGTTTGCCATATTCAGATATGTTATCGCCATTTCAAGCTGACCGTAGCGATTGTTCGACATAACCTCCAGCGCGCGGCGGTACAGCTCGTAAGCGTTTTCAAAGTCGCGCATATCCACAAGTGCCAGTGCCATGTTGTTGTAAAGACCGCCAAGACGGCTGTCGTATCTGTCCAGCCTTTGCTCATATATACTTCGCGCCCGACGGTACAGCGGCAATGCTCTGTCCACGTCGTCAAAGGATTTATACACCGTTGCCGCGTTTACGCAGGTGGTGCCCTCGGTAACACTGCCTGAAAGATTCAATTCAGCACACAGCGCCAGTGCGCCCTCTGCCGCGTCATACGCCTCATCGCGCTTGCCGACCTTGCGGCAAAGTCCCATCATCTCGTTGAGCAAACTTAGCTTTACGCTCATATCGCCCCGCGCCTGAGCCTCACGTATCCAATTTTCAAGATATACCTGTGCCGCGACGTAATCATTGAGCCCCAGCAATCGGTCAAGCTCATCTATAATTTGTTTTATCGATATTTTTTCCGTCATAATTATTTCATGCAAAGCCACGCCGCCATTTTCGACGTTTCATCATATGTTTTTCCCGCAGAGGCGTAATCTACAAATCTGCGCAATTCTCCGTCGCATTTCACGCCAACGCAAAGCATGCTATCTTCAATTTCGGGTGCATCACAAGCGCACGCTCCAACACTGCCGTCCTCAGCTATGTCAAGCTGTATGGTCGCCGCCGGATCATAACCCAAACGCGCGTCAGCTGCCAGAACGATAGGACCGCGGCGGAGTGCTATATATTTATCCTCGCCCGGTGCCCCCTTCACGGGACGAACTACGTATGTATTCATATCAAAGGACAGCGTTACCGTATCGCCGTTACGCCATTCTCTGCTTATCTTAAAGTAACCCGCAGGCACATTTTCTATGCCGTCAAGCACGGTCTTTTTGCTCCATTCGGGCATGCGAAGCATAACGTCAAGCTGCTCCGCCGTCTGTAAACAAACTAGTATTTTCACGTCACCGTCGTAAGGATAATTGCCTTGAATTTCCAGCGTCATAGTCTGACCGCTCGGCAGTAAAAGCTCGTACTGTCCCGCAATATAAAAGTTGACGCAAATGCCCGTTTCCGACTTCATAACCGAGTGACGGTACAGCGTTCCGACACTAGCCGCACCGATGCAAGCACAGCAACCGTAGAAAGCACTGTTCTCCATTCGCATTAGTCCGCCCGTCTTTTTGCCGCGCACGCCGGGACGCAGAGGCGAATAGCTGTCAAAGGGCAATATTCTCTGCATTGCGGGATAATCGTCCTTGGGGTCTATTTTGGTAACACACAGATGCGTATTGAGCGAGCCGAGATATGCGTTGAAAAACGTCTTTTCAATGCAGTCGGCATAGGCAATGTCACCGGTCAGCCGCAACAATTGTCCGCACATTTTCATAAGCGTTACACTGACACAGGTCTCCTGCATTATGCCGAGTCTTTCGTCGTCCGTCTGGCTGTATGCCGTGTGGTCAAACAGCTCGTGAGTACAGCCGCAGCTTCCTATAACCGATATCTCGCTCTCAAGAACCCGTCGTCCGAAATTGACGGCGGCGGTGCGGTAATCCTCAATTCCCGTGACACGGTAATATTCTATAAGTCCCTCAAAACAGGACATCATTTCATATGCCTTTGTAGTAGGATACTGATAAGGATATAGCTCATCCTCCAAAGCCAGCGCAAAGATATGCGCAGCACCGTTAAAGCCCGTTTTCACTATATATCCTGCAAAATCAAGATATTTTTTATCTTTTGTGAGGTTGTAAAGACGCACAATGGGCTCAAGTATCGACATTGCATTGATACCCAGCCAATGCTTTGAGGTCTTGTCAATGGGCAGCTTGTCCTCGCCTACACGGTCTATAATATAGTCAGCCTGACGGCACATAGACGCTTCAATTTGCTTTTTCAGCTGTTCATCACGGCACCACTCATAAAAATATTGCATACCGAGAAGCACGTATTTGCGTCCCCACATATCCCAGCCCGAAAACTCACATTCGGGACTGTACGTAGTAATGCGGCCATCCCCGTCCTGCATTTTCAGCAAGTCGCGGACCGCTTGCTCCATGATAAAATAAAGCTTATCATCTCTTGTATAGGAATAGACAAACGCTGCTCCGCGCATCGTTTTGCCCCAATACTCGCATCTCCAACCGAGGTTGCGGTCGTCTGCATTAAAGGAAAACTGATATACAAATTCCTGCCAAAGCTCTGTCTTATAAAGCTGTGCGTCGCAAATAAATTTCACGGCAGACTCAAACACGCCGTCGATCTTGGCTTTAAGCTCATCTCCATAGAATAAAACATCCGTCTTATTACTTGCATTTTCAAATACACTTTGCATAATTTGTCTTCCCTTCTTTTTTAACGTTATAATTATTTTACAATACCCGCACCGACTTTGTCAATATGTACAAATTATAAAAATCAAAAATGTCAAAGCACTTGTGCGAAAGGAATTAATGTGATATAATTAATTCAACAAAAAACTTACGGAGTATATCAATATGACAAAAATTATGTTCGTCTGCTACGGAAACATCTGCCGCAGCCCCATGGCGGAATTCGTTTTTAAGGATATGGTCGCCAAGCACGGCTTGGCAGATAAATTTATTATCCGCTCAAGCGCCACCAGCGCTGAGGAAATACAAGGCGGTGTTGGAAAGCTTATATATCCGCCCGCCAAAGCGATACTTGCCGAACACGGAATTTCCTGCGAGGGAAAGCGCGCTATCCAGCTTCGCCGCGACGATTACGATAAATACGATCTTTTCATCGGCATGGACAGCAACAATATAAGCACAATGACTCGCATGCTTGGCGGTGATCCGGATGGCAAGATCCGCAAGCTTATGAGCTACACCGGGCGCGGCGGCGACGTCGCCGACCCGTGGTACACCGAAAGATTTGACATCGCTTATAAAGACATCTGTGACGGCTGCAAAGCACTTTTTGAGTCACTGACAGGAGACGTCAAATGAATATTTTAGTTATCAACGGAAGTCCCAAGGGCAAATACAGCATAACGCTTCAAACCGTCAATTATCTTGCCAAACTGTACCCCGAGCACACATTTGATATTCTGGATGTAGGAAGAAAGATCAAATCCTTTGAAAAGGATTTCTCACCCGCCGCAAAAGCGCTGGAAAACGCAGAGCTTTTGCTGTTCTCCTACCCTGTCTATACCTTCATCGCGCCTTATCAGCTGCATCGCTTTATTGAGCTGATAAAAGAGTCAGGTATATCGCTAAACGGTAAATTCGCCACCCAGATATCCACATCCAAGCACTTTTATGATGTTACTGCGCACAGATATATCGAAGATAACTGCTATGATATGGGACTGAAATATATCCGCGGTCTGTCGGCAGACATGGATGATCTTCTTTGCGAAAAGGGGCAAAAAGAAGCACGCGATTTCTTTGAATACGTGCAGTTTGCCGTTAACAAAAACATATTTGAACGTGCGCCCGAGATACGTGAGCAGTCACCTCGCGTGAGCGTTGCCGTACCACCGGCTGACAACGCCGAAAAGTCCGGTGACATCGTAGTGTTGACGAATTGTGAGTCCAATGACACTCAGCTGCAATCAATGATCGCTCGCTTCCGCGCGGTTATGCCCCGAAAAACACGTGTCATAAACATTCGCGAATACGCGTTCGACGGCGGCTGCCTGGGTTGCTTCAACTGCGCCGTGTCAGGTAAATGCATTTATAAAGACGGATTCGACGAATTTCTGCGCGGAACAATACAGACCGCTCAGGCAATAGTCATGGCGTTTACCGTCAAGGATCACTCTATGGGCGCGTCCTTCAAGCTTTACGACGACCGCCAGTTCTGCAACGGACACCGTACAGTCACCATGGGAATGCCTATGGGCTACCTTGTCAGCGGTGATTATTCAAAAGAATTTAACCTGCAAATGATAGTCGAGGGGCGTGCGCAGGTGGGTAACAACTTTTTGGCAGGTGTGGCAACCGATGAAGTCGATCCCAACGGTGAAATAGATGCTCTCGCCGATAAGCTGGAATATGCCCTCAGTGCCAAATACGTCCCGCCGCAGAACTTCTACGGTATCGGCGGTATGAAAATATTCCGCGACCTTATCTGGCTGATGCAAGGCATGATGAAGGCTGACCACAAATTCTATAAAAAACACGGTCAGTACGACTTCCCTCAAAAGAAACGCGGCACCATGATAAAAATGTACCTGGTCGGCGCACTGCTGTCCTCACCCAAAATAAAATCCAAAATGGGCAATGCAATGAACGAGGGCATGATGGCACCGTATAAAAAGGTGCTTGACAAAGTGAATACCACCAATAATAAAGAATAAGGAATTTAAAATATGCCAATTGAAAGTATGTCGGATTTCTTCGCCGCTCGAGTGGAAGGATACGACGAACACATGATACACAATGTGTTAGGCTGCCGCGAGGGTTACGTAAAGATGGCTTCCCTCATTCCTCCAAACACCAAAACATTGTTGGATCTTGGGTGTGGAACAGGTCTTGAGCTTGACGAAATATTTAAGCGGTTTCCAAATATTGAGGTAACAGGCATAGACCTGACTCGTGAAATGCTGGAGAAATTACGCCAAAAACATCCTGCAAAAAATATTCAGCTCATCTGCGGTGATTACTTTAAAACCGACCTTGGTACTGGTAAGTTCGACTGCGCCGTGTCATTTGAAACTATGCACCACTTTACTCCCGAAAATAAAACCGAGCTGTATCGCCGTATCTATAGCGCTATAAAACCCGGCGGATGCTATATCGAATGCGATTATATGGTTGAAACGCAGGCTGAGCAAGAGTTTTTGTCTGCCGAAGCTAAGCGCCTGCGTAGTGAAGCCGGCGTAATAGATGACACTGCTTTCTACCACATAGATACTCCCTGCACCATTCATAATCAGGAAAAAATGATGATTGAGGCAGGCTTTGGCGATGTTAAGCAAATATTCCGAATCGGGAACACCTCTATCCTTATAGCCCAAAAACAATAAAAACATAAAAAGCCATCTCGAATGTTCGCAGGAGATGGCTTTGTTGTTATATTTACTAGCGAAATCCTTCAAAATGCACAAAAAAACATTAAAAATTTTAAAAAAATTTTGCTTTTAGCTATTGACTAAAAACACAGATTGTGATATAATAATCGAGCGCGATAAAAAGCGCAAAGATCTGGGTGTGGCGCAGCTGGTAGCGCGCTACCTTGGGGTGGTAGAGGCCGCAAGTTCAAGTCTTGTCACTCAGACCAAAAATCCGTAGGAATTGTACAAATTCTTACGGATTTTTCTTTTGTTTTTTGTGTAGAACGAACAATTTTCGCCTTTTTACGGATTATGAATCTTTTTCGGTACATACAAAGTACTTACATTGGGTAGGTACATGGCTGGTACATGGTAGGTACAAGCTTTAAATTCAAATATAGCAGAAAGCCTTGCAAATAAAGACTTTTTCTTTATTTCCCCTCTACTTTTCGGAATGGTAGAGGGGATTTTTATAGTGGGGTTGCACAGATATGTGTTAAAATTTATTATACCCTCAGGTAAATAAATTTTAAGGAGAAACTTCATGGCAACTATCGCAAAAAGAAAAAATGGAAAGTACCTCGTACGTATATCTTGCGGAAGAGATATTATGACCGGAAAACAGATCGTTCGTGGAAAGACATTCGCTCCATCTAAACCCGATCTGTCAAAAAGATTATTTGAAAAAGAACTAAATGAGTTTATTGAGGAATTTACCGAAGAATTACAATTTGAACGCAATCGAAAAAAGCCGGAGAACAAAATTGTTTCCGACTTCGCTAGAGAATACTTGGCAATTCAAAAAAGCACTCTCTCCCCTGCCACTTACGTATTTTATGAAAGCATAATAAATCAGCATATCCTTCCTATGTTTGGAAGAATGCGATTGCAGAATATCAAAACATATCATGTCCAAGACTTCATATTATATCTCAATTCCATGCCACGCAGCGACGGCAAACAAGGGCTCATATCTCCGTCTACCGTCAAAAGATATACCACCGTACTACGCTCTATGTTGACATTAGCGTACAAGATGTACTATATGGACAATGACGTTGGCTTATCTCGCCGTTTAACATTTCCCAAGGAGCGTTATCAAGAGGTTGACATATTCACAATCGAAGAAACAAAAACTATCCTTGATGCCGCTAAAACAGAGCCTATTAGTATCAGACTATTAATTGAACTCGCTCTTTTCACCGGCATGCGCCGCGGTGAAATTGTTGGACTCAAATGGTCTGACATCAATTTTGACAAACAATGTCTATCCGTCAAGCGAAGCATTTACAAACCCAAGGGTGAAAAGTCTATTGAGAAAGAGCCAAAGTCACATTCAAGCTTTCGCACTATCGCTATTCCAAACTGCCTATGTGAAACGTTAAAGGAATATAAGAAACGGCAAGAGGAGTATTCCCTCTCGCTTAATACTTGGCAAAATCTTGATTACATTTTCACAGATGAAGTTGGAAACGTAATGAACCCTCAGACACCGACAAAGCAATTTTCACACTTTCTTGCAAGACACAACATCCGACATCTAAAGTTTCATTGCTTACGCCACACCTCTGCAACAATTCTTCTTGTCAATGGATGCGATATAAAAACTGTCTCCGCTCGTCTCGGACATTCAAGCATTGAAACAACAAACATATATCTACATAAGCTTGAGAGCATTGATAAACAAGCCACAATTAGCTTTGAGAAATTTATATCAGAAAAATCAAAATAAGATATACATATGTTTGATACTGGAAACTTCTACTATATGTTGTTCATGCATTCAATACAATTATATAAACCAAAAGTTTTCAAAAAGGATAGCTCTTTAATACTCAAACAAATCAATTAGCATTTGGCGGGGGCTTCTCGTACTTTACATTATGAATGCAAATAGAAAAATCATTTTCCACAGGATGATAAATGTTAAAACTTTTTCAAAGGAAATATTCATTACATTTCACCTCAACTCAGCTTTGCAAGTTCCTCAAAAATGCGAACTTAAATAATCGACTAGCCCCCAAGCTTCTCTAAAAATCCTTTGTCCATGTAACAAGTCAACATATATGTTATGTGCTAATCCTTAAATTCAGATTCCATAATTTCTGAGCATATTTCGTGAACTGTATCACTCAATTTATTGTAATATTTGTTTTCTGTACACTGTCGTATTTTGGAAACTGCATATCCAAGAATTACTTTATCATCGCATATTGTATGGGTATCATACAACTCACTTTCGTCAATTCTATAATACTTTTCACATTTGCAATGTTTTATTCGCTCTATGCATTCGGCAACAATTCCCAATCTATATTTTTGAGTATCATCACAAGAATTCTCTAATTCTTTTTTTATTGATTGTTCTAAAGCTAATATATTATCTTCGGAGATAAAAATAGTGTCATCATTCAGTTTCAATTGAGCTAATAGCAAGTCAATTTTATCAATATCTATCTTTTTTCTGGAAATAAACATCCTGTGCACGGTCGGACGTTTTTTCATTCCAGCTGATGATGTTATCGCAAATGCAATATTAAAAAGATTATCTTTAAGTGTACTTTTAAAATGTTGCGCGACGAGCATACAAACCTCTTGCTTAAGTTTCCCAACAAGAATACAATACCACATGCTGTAATGTGTATTAAACATAAATACACCTTCATATTCTTTTATTATATTCTTATCGTCTAATATCTGAAACTCCGCCTTACATTGATTTGTGCTTGTATCACTTTTTATTGTGAGTATTCCTTTTATAGGCTTTCGGTTTAATGAATCAGTAGAATAAAATAAACAGTTGTAAGTTCCAAAATACTGCGAAAAAATTTTATCGCTTGATTTGCAAATAAGATGTTCATATTCTGATACTTTAATAATTTGCTTTGAGAAGTGGCTATTTATTTCTCTGTTAATATTAATATACTCATCAACAATTGAGGGGTTTACCTCATATTTCAACACCTCGCTACAATATCTACAAAACTTATCTATAAATATTTCTGGAACCTGTATAGATCGTCCTAATTCTATTTGACTTACTTTTTTTTGATCAAGTGAAAAATCCCAGCTCAAATCTAGGTGTTCATTAATTATATCCGCAAATCTTGTTTGATTATATTGAGGAAAAAATTTCTTTCTTATTTTTTTAAATTCTTCTCCAAACGCTATTCTTATTTTTGAATTATCCATTTGTCCCTCCAGTTTCAGAAATAGTTTAGAAAGAGAAATAGGTCTTCTAAACTAACAAACTTAAAAGAATAGAAACCA
>JAZNBA010000033.1:0-25129 GCA_045586785.1 Eubacteriales bacterium
AAAGCGAAAAGGCTGTAAAATATCTGCAGGATGCAGGTTACGATATGCTCAACGCCGACAACGGTACATACGACTCCTGGTACTGGGCACATCCGCCCATGTATATGCCGCAGAACTGCAACCTCGAAGACGTGGCACACATCAAGCAGTTCGTTGACATTCCCGTGGTTTGTGCAGGCCGTATGGAACCCGACGTTGCCGCCGAAGCCATTGCCGCAGGCAGAATCGACGGCGTGGGCGTTGCCCGTCAGTTTTTGACCGACCCCGCATGGGTAACCAAGCTCATCGAGGACAGACTTGAGGACATCAAGCCATGTATTTGCTGTCACGCAGGTTGCTTCAACTTCTCGTCCTCCAAGGGACACGCGAACACTCAGGATCTCACCGACACAATGGGACTTGCCCGTTGCGCACTGAATCCCGAGACTATGCAATCGGGGAAATATAACATCAAGCCTGCCAAAAAGTCCAAGAATATCGCCATTATCGGCGGCGGTATCGGCGGTATGGAGGCGGCGCTTGTTTGCGCGAAGCGCGGTCACAGCGTGACGATTTATGAAAAGACCGACCGCCTCGGCGGCGTGTTTATCGCGGCGGCAGCTCCTTCCTTCAAGGAAAAGGACAGAGCGCTTATCGCGTGGTACATTCGCGAGCTGAAAAAGTACGATGCTATCACGGTCAAGCTGAATACCGAGGTGACGGATGTGAAATCGCTGGGTGCCGATGAGGTTATCGTGGCAACGGGCGCTGTAGCCAAGCGCATACCCATTCCGGGTGCTGACACGGCGATCGAGGCTGTGGACTTTTTGCTTGGAAACAAGATGGCGGGCGACAATGTGGTTGTCATCGGCGGCGGTCTGACGGGCTGTGAGATCGCATACGAATTGTACCTGCAGGGCAAGAAGCCTACCATTGTCGAGATGCAGGACGACCTGGTGACGACACCCGGCATTTGTCTTGCCAACACGTCCTATCTGCGCGACTTCTTCAAGACCAACAAGGTGCCTGTGTTGCTTGAAACGAGAGTGAAAGAGATTGGTGATGGTGCCGTTACCGTTATTGATAAGGACGGAAAGGAGCAGACCGTCGTTGCCGACTCGGTCATTTTGTCGGTTGGCTACAATCCTGCGCCGTTGGCAACTAAGGGTGTTCACGTTATCGGCGACGCCAAGGCTGTTGGTAATCTGCGTACCGTTATCTGGGGCGCGTGGGATGTGGCAATGAAGCTTTGAGAGCTTCATTGCAGTGATATTCGCGCTACGCACGAGTGATATTGTGCCTTTGGCACAGTGATATTGCGCCTGCGGCGCAGTGATATATTTGCCTTCGGCAAATGTTAATGTGGATTTTTGACGCTTGGCGTCAAAAATCGAATTAAATTTATATTGAAAGGAAAATATAATGATCCTTACAAAAGAACAGCAAGCGATACTCGACGGTGAGCAGGGCGAGACGCTTGCCAAGGTAATGAAAACGCTGGTTATGTACGGCGATGCCTTTGAGGCGGAAAAGTTAGTTCCCATTACTTCAAAATACAACCATCTTGTGACCTCCTTCGGTCTCAAGGTAATGTCGCCCGTTTACGATCTGATGCAGCAGCTGCTGGATGCGGGCGTAGCTTCGGGACAAAAATTCTCGGTTGACCCAAGACCTCTTGACAAAAACGTGCCCGCAAATATTTTGCAGAACCTTGTTTTTAACAAGTTTATGTACACAAAGCAGGATTTTTATGAAAAACAGCTCGAAAAGCTTGGTCTTATGGACAAGGACGCGTTCAGCTGCACCTGCTACATGGACGAGATGGGCAACAAGCCGCAGAAGGGCGACGTACTGTCCTGGGCAGAATCGAGCGCTGTTGTTTACGCGAACTCGGTGCTGGGTGCGCGTTGCAACAGAAACTCGGGTATTATCGACATTATGGGCTCTATAGTGGGCTATGTTCCTTATTTCGGTCTGCTGACCGACGAGGGCAGGAAGGCTACATGGGTAGTTAAGGTCAAGACCACCAAAAAGCCCGAGGCACAGCTGTTGGGCTCTGCCATCGGCATGAAGGTTATGGAGGACGTTCCTTACGTTTTAGGACTTGACAAGTGGATAGGCAACGAGTTGAATGATGCCGCCAGCGCTTATCTCAAGGACTTCGGCGCGGCGACTGCATCCAATGGCGCGGTGGGTCTTTACCACATTGACGGACTCACCCCCGAGGCTGTTGAGCTGGGCAAGGATCTTATAGCAGAGGGGGCGCGGGAGTACGTTATTGACGATGCGGAGCTGGAGCGAGTTCAGAAAAACTATCCCGTGGTCTGGAAAAATCCCGACGCCACGCCCAAGCTTTGCTTTGTTGGCTGTCCGCATCTGTCGCTGGAGCAGCTTAAAGAGTGGACCGACAATATTGAGTCCGAGCTTAAAAAGAACGGTAACAAAAAGGTTGTCATTCCTACTGTTCTTACCGCCGCACCCCGTGTGCTGGAGGCGTTCAACGCCACCGATTATGCGGCAAGACTCAAGGCAACCGGCGTAATTACGTCGTACATTTGCCCGCTTATGTATATGAACAATCCGCTTTGCAAAAAAATGCCCGTCATTACCTCGTCCAACAAGCTTCGCACTTATACAAGTGCAAGATACTACACCGAGATTGAGATCCTGACCGCTATCACAGGAGGTAAGCAGTAATGAAACAGTTTAAGGGAAGAGTAGTTACACCCGGAGAGGTCACCGCAGAAGCGCTGGTCACAACTCAGGGCTTCAATACGCTGGCATCCTTCCAGATGGCGCTTCAGTTTGGCGACAAAGAGGTAAAGTGCGGCGACCAGAATAATGAGGATATTCACGGCAAGTCCATGCTTGGCAAGGCGCTGTGTCTGCCTCAGACCATAGGCTCAACCACGGGCGGACTTGTGCTTTACTGCGCTTGCGCTATGCACAAGAATCCTGCTTGTATGCTGTTTGCCAACCACATTGACTCGCTGGCGGCGGCAGGCGCCGTGCTTGCTGACGTGTGGGTAGACGGCATTACAATGCCCGTTATCGACTCTCTGGGCGATGAATTTCTGAATTACGTCAAGGACGGAATGAAGATAACCGTCAAGGCAGACGGTGTCGTTGAGGTTGAAGAATAAAAAACAAGTGAGTCAAATGCTTTCGCATTTGACTCACTTGTTTTATCGTTCTTCTCTGAAATAAGGAATACCCAATGATGCGGGGGGCTGATGCTCGCGCTTTTTGCGCACGCTGGTTACGATAAGAACTATGATGGTAACCGCGTAGGGCAGCATCTGCAGCAGGGGAGTTGCGCTCATCTTGAGCGAAATACCCAGCAGCGTGGGAATACGTGTGCCGGCAAGATACAGCATACCGAACAGAATAGAGCCGATAATGCTGAGATTGGGGCGCCACAGCGTGAAGATTACAAGTGCTACCGACAGCCAGCCCAAAGCCTCGATGCTCTTGTAGGACTCGGCGGAGCCCGAGAAGTCCATAATGTAGAACAGACCGCCCAGCGCCGCGATAGCACTTCCGACGCAGGTAGCCACATACTTGTAAAGTGTGACGTTAATGCCTGCGGCATCGGCGGTTGCGGGGTTTTCGCCTACGGCTCTCAGGTGTAGACCGACTCTTGTGCGTGTCAGCACGAATGCGGCGGCAAGGGCGATAAAGACCGCAAGATAGGAAAGAACGCCGAAATACTTGAATGCAGTGGTGCTGTCCGCAAAGGGAAAACGGAAATATTCAAGACCGTAAAGGTACTGGTAAGCAGTGGTAACGGTGGAGATTCGGGACATAACGAACTTGGTAACGCCCGCGCCGAAAATGGTCATTGCCAGACCTGTTACATTCTGGTTTGCCTTGAGCGTAACGGTGAGAAAGCTGTAAAGCAGACCCATAAGTGCGCCGCCCAGCAAAGAAGCCACAATGGCAATGATGGTGACAAGTATGGGAGGAACGTTCATGCCGTGCATAAGTCGCAACGACAGACAGCCGCAGGTGCCGCCGATACACATGATGCCGGGGATTCCGAGATTCAGGTGTCCTGCTTTTTCGGTGATTATCTCACCCGTACATCCGTAAAGGAAGGTCATTCCGAGAATGGCAGAGGTAAGCAGATAGTCAAAAAATGCAGCCATTATTTGTTTTCTCCTTTCTCACGCGATTTGCGGAATTTAAGACGGTAGTTAATAAAGAATTCGCATCCGATAATGAAGAACAGAACTATACCAACCACCATATCAGGGAAGGAGGAGTCGATGTTGAAGTCACTTGTGATCTGCTCCGCACCCTGCATTAAGAAGGTTACGAATGCGGATGTTCCTATCATGATGAGCGGATTGAATTTTGCCAACCACGATACCATGATAGCGGTAAAGCCGAGACCGCCGACGGTAGTTTCGGTAACCGAGTGGTCAAGTGCGCTGACAATAAGGAAGCCTGCAATGCCGCAAAGCGCACCGGAAATTATCATTGTGCGGATAACGACCTTTTCCACATTGATACCGATGTAGCGGGCGGTGTTTTCGCTCTCGCCCACGACGGATATTTCGTAGCCCTGCTTGGTGTGCTGAAGATATATGTACAGCATTACGGCAAGCGCCAGCACGATAAGGATGAGAAGGAAGTAGTTATGAATTACCACGGGCATATGACCGACGCTGAGCTCACCCAGAACACCGGAGCCGCTGGGTACCCACAGAAGCAGGAAATATGCCACAAGACCCGTTGCGACGTAATTCATCATAAGCGTGAACAGAGTCTCGTTTGTGCCCCATTTTGCCTTGAAAATAGCGGGGAGCACCGCCCAGATAGCGCCTGCCAGCATTGCCGCCAACAGCATAAGTATCAAAAGTATGGGAGTGGGAACGGTTTTGCCCAGATAGAACGCCACCGCAACAGCGGCAAGGGCGCTGATGAGCGTTTGTCCCTCGGCACCTATGTTCCAGAATTTCATACGGAAGGCGGGAGTGACGGCAAGGGATATGCAAAGCAGCACGCAGGTGCTCTTTGCGAATCTCCACAGCTTTCGGGGCGAGGTAAATACGCCGTCGAACATGGTGGAAATGAATTCAAAGGGATTTGCCTTTATCATAAATATCGAAAGGAGGGCGCAGAACAGCAGAGCGAGAACGACCGCCGCAACGCGTATGGACATTGACTGCCATAGGGGCATTGCTTCGCGCTTTACAACGTGAAACAACGGCTCGTGCGCTGTGTGCTTTTTGGTTTTTTCAAGCGTTTTCACTGTTTTCAACCTCCTTGTCGTTGTTTTCGGTGTTGTTTTTGGAGTCGGTCTTGGTCATGAGCACACCGATCTCCTCTTTAGTTGCTGATTTTCCATCGACGATACCTGTTATTTTACCGCCGCAGATAACCATGATCCTGTCACAGAGCTCCAGCAGAACGTCCAGGTCCTCGCCGACGAATACCACGGCAACGCCGTTTTTCTTTTGCTCGGTAAGCAGGTCATATATGGTGTAGGAAGAGTTGATGTCAAGACCGCGGACGGGATATGCCGCCATAAGCACCGCGGGAGCAGATGCGATCTCACGGCCCACAAGCACCTTCTGTACGTTACCGCCCGAAAGACGTCTGACGGGAGTGTGAGTATCGGGGGTGGCGACCTCCAGCTCCTTGACTATTCTGTCAGCTAAGTCACCCGGCTTTTTACGGTCAACGAACATGGAGTGACCTTTTCTGTAGCTTCGGAGCATCATATTGTCAACAATGTCCATGTTACCTACAAGACCCATGCCCAGTCTGTCCTCGGGAACGAAGGAGAGACGTACGCCCAGCTCGCGTATCTGAAGCGGAGTCCTGCCGCGCAGATCCATAATTTCATCCTCGTTGAACAGCACCTTGCCGTCGTTTACCAGCTCGGTAATGGTTTTATGGCTCATGCCCGCGAAGCTGACGGGTGTGCCGTCCTCGTAGTGGAACTTACCACGGGCGGCAAGCTCAACGACCTGAGCGAAGGTTTTGTGATAGAAGGATACGGGAAGATCCTTTTTGGGACGGTTGAAGATTATTTCGCCCGTCTCGAATTGCTTAAGTCCGGCGATAGCCTCAAGAAGCTCGCGCTGACCTGAGCCCGCAATGCCCGCAATGCCGAGAATTTCGCCTGCGCGCGCGGTAAAGTTGATGCCGTCAAGCACCTTGACGCCGTCGATATCGGTCATATTAAGATTTTTGACCTCAAGTCTGTCGCAGATGTTTTCGGGATCGGGGCGATCAATATTAAGCGATACTTTTTTGCCGACCATCATTTCGGTCAGCTCTTCGGGTGAGGTCTGCGCGGTGTTTACCGTGGCGATGTGCTCACCCTTGCGCAATACCGCAACGCGGTCGGATATTGCCATGACCTCGTGCAGCTTGTGCGTAATGATAAGAATGGATTTGCCGTCCTCGCGCATACGGCGAAGCACGTCAAACAGCTTGTCTGTTTCCTGGGGGGTAAGAACCGCAGAGGGCTCATCAAGTATGAGTATGTCCGCGCCGCGGTAAAGCACCTTGATTATTTCAACGGTCTGCTTTTCCGAGACGGACATTTCGTATATTTTCTTTTTGGGGTCTATGCGGAAACCGTATTTATCGGCGATCTCGGAGACGCGGCGGTTGACTTCTTTTATGTTATATTTTGTGCCGTCGTTTATACCCAAAACGATATTTTCAGCCGCAGTGAATATATCCACGAGCTTGAAGTGCTGGTGGACCATACCTATTCCGTGCGCAAAAGCGTCCTTTGGCGATTGAATGACAACAGTTTCGCCGCCCACGGCGATGCTTCCGCTGTCGGGGAAATAGATGCCCGCGATCATATTCATAAGCGTGGTCTTGCCGCAACCGTTTTCACCGAGAATAGCCATTATCTCGCCGCGGTAGACGGTAAGGTCGACATTTTTGTTTGCCGCCAGCTTGCCAAAATATTTGGAAACGCCCTTGGTTTCCAATGCTATCGGTTTACCCATATAGTCCTCCAAGAAAAAATTTTCGGTATCCGTAAATCAAGACAAGCGGAGCAATTTTGCTCCGCCTGTCGGTGTGTGCGGCGTAGTATTATTCGCCGAAGTTTGTGTTAAGCAGTGTAATACCGTCGATCTGAATGTCAAAGTAAGGAGCGGAACGGTATTTGGATTCGTCAAAGAAGCCGTCGTGAATAACTTCGGTGTCCTTTTCGAATGCAGCATCGGTGTCAACGTCTGCCTTGTAAGATGTCAGAGCAGCGCCGCCAACGGTGAATGTAGAGGTATCGAATACCTTGAGCTCACCGGAAACCAGCTTAGCCTTGATCTCGTCGATCTTAGCCTGAGTACCCTCAGCAGCAGCCTGGGTGTTAACCTCGGTCAGAACTACGGAGCCGGTAGCGATGGTGCCGGTCCAGTCGGTAGCGATAGCTTCGCCCTTCATAGCCTGCTGGCAGATGTATACGAAGTAAGGGGTCCAGTCGATCTTGGAGGATACGATAAAGGTGTTGTGGCAGGATGCCAGAGTGCTTCCGTTGTAGGAAACGTTGGGAACCTTCTTGTCCTCGCAAACGGAGGGAGCGCCCATGGAGTCAGCGTGCTGGGAGATCAGAACGCAGTTGTTGTTGATAAGAGCGGTAGCAGCTTCTCTTTCCTTGATCTCGTCGTACCAAGAACCGGTGAACTGTACTTCCATAGTAACGCTGGGGCAAACGGACTTAGCGCCCAGGTAGAAGGAGGTGTAACCGGAGATAACTTCCGCGTATGTGAATGCGCCAACGTAGCCCATCTTAGCCTGCTCAGCGGTGATGGTGCCTGCAGCGATCATTTCGTTGAGCTTGAGACCTGCAGCAACACCTGCAAGGAATCTGCCCTCGTAAATGGATGCGAAAGCGTTGTGGAAGTTGTCGAGCTTTTCGGTGTGAGCCATAGTACCTGTAGCGTGGCAGAATTCAACGTCGGTGAATTCCTTGGCAGCCTTCAGCAGGTAAGTTTCGTGACCGAAGCTGTCAGCGAAGATAACATCGCAGCCCTCGTCAACGAGGTCAGCAGCAGCTTCGTAAACATCGTTGGACTCAGCGATGTTCTTTCTCATAATAACCTGGCTTTCGTCAAGACCCAGCTCAGCGGCAGCGCGCTCAACAGCCTCGATGAAGTTGAGGTCGTAGGTGGAAGCTTCATCGTGAAGCAGAATAACACCAAGCTTAAAGTCGTCGTCAGCCTTGTCGCAGGAAGTCATAGCAACACACAGAGAAAGTGCCATTACGACTACCAAGCTCATAGCAAGCAGTTTTTTGAACATTTGAATGTTCCTCCTTTAAATTTTGGGTGCATATTTTGAAAGCACCATAACGATTAAATTGTAGCACATAATTAGTGTTTTGTCAACAAATTATTCACATTTCGAACACAAAAAACACTAAAAAATCACGTCGGGCAGATTTTGCCCGACGTGACGGATGTTTACTTTTTCAGTGAGCCTATAAGACCGAGTACGCCGTCGATAGCAAGCAGAACGCCTGCGATGGCGATCATTACTCCAAGGCCGTTGCCGAAGGCAAGCATAACGCCCAGAACAATGGTAAGTATGGGGAAAACGATCTCAAGCGCGTTCTTGCGGCTCTTCTTGAATACGTCGATAAGCGCGAAAAGTCCCTTGACTGCGATAAGTACGCCCAGCACTATGAGAACGATCTTTGTTGCTACCCAGCCCAGCACCAGAACAGCGATACCGATAATAAGGCTGACAGCGCCTCCGGTAAAGTTTCTTCTGCACAGGTCGATAATGCCGGATATTACGAAGATAGCACCCACGATAGTCATTGCCCAGTCAAGTGCCTGATCGCGGAAGATGACCAGCAGAACACCGATGATGATATAGAGCAGAGATGAAATAAGCTCATTGTTTTTCTTTTTTGCCATGATAAAAGCTCCTTTCATTTTTTTGTATTATATCATATTTTTAAAACACTTTCAATATTCTGCTTCAAAAAAATTCGGCTGCTTCAAATAAGAAGCAGCCGTGTGTTTTAATTTCAGAAATGAACGGTAAATACGTTGGAAGTGCTTCCGACGCAGAATTTGCTGCCGGAGATAAGAGAATACTCTTTACCCGTTTCAAGCTTTGTTCCGTCCTCAAGATATGTAGCGCCGTTTCCGCAGTCTACCAGCCAGAGCGCGTTGCTGTCGGGCTTGAAATAAAGTCTGCAGTTTACAGCACCAACACCCGCGGTGTCCATAGGCATTGCCAGCTCACAGAGTGCGCTGTTCTTACCGATATTCAGACCGTCAAGGAAAACAAAGGATCTTCCTGCCAGTACGCCCGAGGTTGCCTGCAAGGATATTTTCTTGGCAACAGCCATGACCGTGGCAGTAGTGCCGACAGGCTCGGGAACCGTCTTTGACTTGAACTTCTTTGCAAGCACAAGCACGAAAATAACAACTACGATGATAAACGCGGTGAGCGTAGGTACCAATATCAATAATATTTTTTCGACCTTGTTATCGTCGTCGGGCTTATCATCGCCGACGGGAGCTGTTGTCTCACCGGGAGCGGCAGCGTCACCGGGAACAGTAGTGTCGCCGGGAGCAGCAGTGTCACCGGGAGCAGCAGTGTCACCGGGGATAGCTGTGGTCGTATCTACCGGAGCCGCCGTGGTCGTATCTGCGGGAGCGGTTGTAGTGCTTGCAGGGGGGGCTGTGGTGGTGTCTGTAGGAGCGGTGGTGGTCGTATCTACTGTGGGAGCCGCGGTGATGGGGCTTTCTATGTCGGATTTGGGTTGCCCGCAAACGTCACAACTCTTGCCGTTGGTGAATACATGCGCACCCCTTGCTTCAAAGCCGCATGTGCATTTTTTCCAGTGGTCAGTTGCATCCTTGGAATATGATGAAGGGAATTCGTGTGCTCCTTCTTCAATCTTGTTGTGGCATTTTGTGCACTCTTTCCAGTGTTTGCCATTTATATTGTTGTCAAACTTCGCGACATAATTGTGTTGGCAGGTTGTTGGGGTACTATCGCCCGAACTGTCATTGCCGGATGAGCCGTACTGGAATGTTTCGGTGCCCGTTTTTCCACATATGCAATAATAGAAATACGTTGTTTGCGATGCTACGGATGCGTGATATTTGGGCTCGTCCTGGTCATATTTGTGATCAGAATGGTCTTTTTGTTTTTTGCATACCGTGCATTCATGGTAGTGTTGGGTGTTGTTATAAGACCATGAGTCGTCCCAACTGTGAGCCGCATCGCTTTGCTTTGCTTCGCAGCCCTCGTTTTTGCACTCATACCAGTGACTGTTATCATCGCTGCACCAAGAGGTTGTATCAAAAATATGAGCATTGAGATCGGGTAATCCGTAATCGTATGTATTCTCGCCCAGCTTGTCACATGTGGAACATGCGTAGTAATATTTTGCAGAAGATGTACAAGTTGCAGAAGACTTTAAACTGCCGGATTCTTTGGTAAAATCATGGGCTGCGAGTTCACCGTATTCTTGGCCGCAAATGTCGCATTTGCGTTTGGCAGTACAAGTGGCAGTGCCGCCGGAGTGATCTGCAAGTTCACCGTATTCTTGGCCGCAAATGTCGCATTTGCGTTTGGCAGTACAAGTGGCAGTGCCGCCGGTGTGATCTGCAAGTTCACCGTATTCTTGGCCGCAAATGTCGCATTTGCGTTTGGCAGTACAAGTGGCAGTGCCGCCGGTGTGATCTGCAAGTTCGCCGTATTCTTGGCCGCAAATGTCGCATTTGCGTTTGGCAGTACAAGTGGCAGTGCCGCCGGAGTGAGTGCAAGCTGTGGGCGTCTCCCCCTCCGCGCTTACGGTAATCAATCCCATGGCAAAGAGCAGGGCGGCGCATATTGTTATGCAGCAAAATAATATTAATTTTCTTTTCATAATTTTATCCTTTTCCACCGTTTAGTTTTACAACTACACGGTTGATCAAATTATTCTGCCGCAGATAAGAGTGAAATTATCATGCGAGCCCGAAACTCTGAGCAACAGTCTTTTTATCATGAAATAAGCCCATTCCTTTGCGCTTGAGGCTTTGGCAAGGTCCGCTTCCATTTCCATGTCGAAAACGTTTTCCCATAATCCGTCGGAGCAAAGAATAAACGCGTCACCCGAGGAGACCGTGATGGGGTCGTAGGGATCGGGAAGAACGAGCTCTTCGTTCTCGCCAAGAACCTTGAGCAGCTTATTTCTGTCATCGCTGTATCTCATGTCTATTTCATTCAGCTCGCCCATATCCACGGATATCTGAGGGACACTGTGGTCCTTGGAGCGAAGCAGCTTCTGACCGTTCTTGAAATAATAAAATCTTGAATCTCCTATGTTTGCGTAAGTCAAGGTGTTTTGTTCGAGCTTGGCGCAAACAATGGTGGTCCGCATTTTTTCAAGCTTGGGTTCGTCTGCCTGACGCTGCTTGATTATCAAATTAGCCGCGGAGATCGCATCAAACAGATCCGTGTCGTGACCTATTTCAATGGTCGAGATAGCGGTTTTTACCGCTATCTCGGAGGCAACCTCGCCGCAATCGTGACCGCCGAGACCGTCGGCGAGCACGAACGCGGAGATATTATCCTTTATGAAATAATCACAGTAGTCTTCGTTGTTGGTTCTTCCACCGATACAAGAATACTTATAAATATCAAGCTTCATTTTTTACCTTTATCAGTACTGTACAATAAATGTGTTTTCGGGGCTTGCAAGGTAGAATGTAGAGCCTATTGCCAGCGGCATTGCGTTGCCGGGCTGCAGCTGCATACCGCCGCCAAGGAAGGTTCCGTAGGAGGACTTGAGGTCTCTGATATATACCGTGCCGTTCTGGATGAATACTTCACAGTGAGTTCCGCTGACGCCTGCTGTGTCGGCAGGGTAAACTATCTGGCACTGAGAGCCGTCACGGCCAATCTTGATATTGCCTTCGATGCGGTATCTGCGTCCTGCAAGACGGCCTGTCTGAATTACGAGGTGAGGAACTGTAGCGGCAGCCTTTTTAGCAGCCTCTGCGGCGGCAGCTGCGGCAGCAGCCTCTTCCTTCTTCTTACCGCCCATAGCGATAACTATGATAACAACGACCAGACCTGCGATTACAAGTACAGCCGCAACGATCGCGATGACGATCCAAATGGGAAAGTCAACAGTCTGATCTGCAGAAAGCAGTCCGAAACCCAGCTTGGAGGTGATGTTGGTAACGGAGTCGATGGGAGTAGCGTAGCTGTACTCCGCGGAACCGTAATCGAGAGAGGTTACCATTACGTTGACACCGACGATATGGCCGTTTTCGTTGATCAGAGGACCGCCGGAGTTTCCGCCTGCCAGTGTTGCACTGTGCATGATGAAGTTTGCGTTGATAAGGTCAAATGAATAATCGGTCTTGTTGATTATACCGTTTGTTACGATAACATCGTTCTTGGTATAGGTCTGGGAGATGGTGCTTTCAAGCTTTGCGGGGAAGCCCAGCGCCCATACATTCTGGTTTACTACCAGATCAGCGCTTGTACCGACTTTGAGCGCGTGGATGTCCTCAAGCGGCTTTTCAAGACGCAGAACAGCCCAGTCGGATTGCTCGCTCTTTGCGTTCTGATCAACGGTGAAGTGGATCTTAACGTCGTTGTCCAGAAGTATGTAAGCATCGAACTTCAGGCTGGAGATGCCCGAAATGGACAGACCGTCATATTCCTTGAGCTGGTTATACTCTTCAGAGCCTTCCATAAACCAGTCGGACGCGTAAAATTCGTCATCTATTACGTGGTATGCAGTGAGTACGAGATCGGTAGATGTACAGGAGGGGTCTTTTTCGGTAGCGAGCAGTGCGCCGGAACCTACGTAGTAGTAATGGGCGGGAACCTCGGCACCGTTTACTGTATAAACGAGCTCCTGAACTATTTTAACAACAGCGGCTCTTGCGTCGTCAACGGGATCTGCTTTTGCCGCAAAGGCACTTATGCTAAGTATGCTGATCAGCATGCTTACTGCAAGTACAGCGATTATAAATTTCTTAAGAAAGCCGGATTTCATGTTATTATGTCGCTTTTGAAAAACAAAAGCTTCCTTTCTTTAATATATAAGAGTGTTTGAAATGTTATTGCTTTTTGGGGTTGCTTGGTGTGGCCTTTATCCGGATCATCATGACAGTCATATTATCCTGGTTGGCTTTTGCCTTCAGGGCGATATTTTTAACTATCTGGTCACACGCGTTGTGAACCTCGTTTTTGTCGATATACCGCAGCATTTCGCATTCGCTTATGCTGTTGTACACTCCGTCGCTGCAAAGCACGACGGTGTCGTTTTCACACAATACAAGACCCGTGTTGGATATATCGCATTTCAGCTTTTTGCAGCCGATGTAGCTTGCCAAGCTGTCCTTTTGAGGGTCGGACAGCGCTTTTTTCAGCGAGAGATCGCCGCTTATGCATTTGTCAAACAGTTGATTAAGATAATCGTGATCTTCATTCAGCGCGTACATATGTCCGTCTCTTACAAGATATATGTGACTGTCGCCGACGCAAGCCCAGTACAGCTTATTTTCGAAAACGTATGCCGCGGAAAGAGTACAGCCTGTATTTATGCGATCGGTATTGTATTTTGACAGTATTTTGGAGTTGACCGAGGATACAGCCTGTGACATATTCACACGGAAGTTGTATCTGAAGTCAGAGCCTTTAAAAAAATTAAGAATATCGGATACTGTTTCAATTGCGGTTTCTCTGCCGCCTTTCAGTCCGCCCATGCCGTCACACAGCACTGCCAGCATACCGCGCTCTGCGATAGTTTCCGAGGATGTGTCCGAGAATCCGAAGTAATCCTCCTGATAGTTGCGAGCACCCTGATGCTGCGCGTTTCCGAACTGCAGGTAAAAGCGACCGCTTGATGGTGTTGAAACGTTGGCGATAGGGTCGGCTTCGTTCATTTTCATAGTTTTTTATTTTTTAATGCCGCGGATCATTTAAAATCCCAGTGGAACTCTTGGTTGCAGAGTGCGCGGAAAATGAACTTGGAGCTGCCGAGCTTGATGATAGCGCCGTCGGTAAGCTCTGCCTGGCTGTAGAGAGCCTTGTTGTTGAGCTTGATGATGTTTGTGCTCTTTTCTTTGCCGATACCGAATTCGTTTTCTTCGGGGTCGTAGGAGATAGCGATAGCCTTGCCGCTTATGGTCTCATCGAAGCTGAGAACGATATCGTTGTCATCATCTCTGCCGATGTAGGTGTATCCGGGATATAATTCGTAGGAGCGACCCTTCTTTGCGCCCTCGATGCATACCAGCCATCCGCAAACGGGACGAGCCGACTCACCGCTTTCCTCATCGTCAAACTGGTTGATGGGCTTGGTGTGACCGGTTTCTTCGATCTCTATAGGCTGATCGAGAGGCATTGTAGTGCCGATGCTCTGAGCGACGAAATTATTGGGTTGACCTTGGTTGAGGGGCATTGTAGCGCCGATGTTTTCAGCAAAGCCGCCTGCGTTCGAATTGAAAGAAACATAGGATGCGCCGCCTGCGCAGATAGGGCAAGTCTTGTTGACGTCGAGGTCGTACATATGACCCTGAGGGCACTGTTTCATGTTCATGGTTTTTTCTCCTTATAATTTAAATTATCATTAATTAAAAAATTGCGTTTGATTATAATAGGGTGTGATCCTGTTTACGTTTCCATTGTTGTCGGATATTACGATGTCGGTCCATTGATATGCTGTGCCGGCATAATTTATGGTCACCAGCCGCGGACAATCCGAGAAAGCCTCCGGCTCAATGATCTGGATGCCCTTACCGACATTAAGAATTTGCAGGTTGCGACAATTTTTAAATGCCCCCGCCTCTATTACGGTAACTCTGTTGGGAATAGTAATATTGGTGAATAAGAAGGCAGGTGATTCCGAGACGTCAATAAACAAGCCTGTCGGTATTTTTTGCACATTTGGACCGATATTGACGTATTGGAGCGGGCTGTTGGCAAATATGCTGTAAACAGTAATGCTGCCGTCCGATTCCTGAACGGTATAACCGTCACTTGAGCAGCTTATCGCGTTATAGTTGACGGTGGAAAGTGATTTGCAGCCCTCGAACACATTCCAACCCATATAAGTAATCTTTTCGGGAATGGTCACGGCGGGTAATTTTGTACATTCAAGGAAGGCATAGTTGCTGATGCTTGTTACATTATTGCCGATGACGACGTTTGTCAGCCCCGTGCATCCTTTGAACGCGGAATCCGTAATGGTCTTAACACTGTCGGGAATAACGATTTTTTTGATGTTCGTGCAGTTCTTGAATGAGGAAACGGAGGTTACGGGAACGGAATTGTGGTGCGACGGAAGTATTATTTCACTCGGCAGAGCAGCGGAGCTCGGGGAAACCGTGTATGTTCCGTCTGAATTCTTGGTGAAGGTGAAATATTTATCCGGGGTAGGCTGATAATATGCGGTGGGGGTGCCGCTTACGTAGTGCCAGTAGTCGCACGCCGATTCCGAGTCGGGCTTGGAATCGCTTCTGTACATAACAACGGTGCTTTTTAGCGAGGAACCGCCGGTATATACGTTGCTCCACTGAAGATCGGAGCCGTCGTAGTAAATGACGGTGTTGTTAAACGCGCCGTTTCCTATATTGAGTACGTTTGTGGGGAGAATAATGCTTTCAAGCTTTGCGCAATCGGCAAAGGCGTTGTCCTTTATTGTTGTTACCGACGAGCCGATAGAAACTTTTTCCAGCTCGGAGCAGGATCTGAACGCACCGCTGCTGATGGTTTGGACCTTGTTAGGAATGGTTATGCTTGTGATGCTTGCACAAGCGTAGAACGCTTCATCTCCTATTGACACCAACCCGTTGCCGAGAGTGATCTCGGACAGGAACGAGCTTGCCGCAAACGCCTTTTTACCAATGTGCGTTATGCTGCTGGGAATTGACACGCTGATCAGCGTGTCGCAGTCGTAAAAGGCTTCATCTGCGATGTGTGTTACCGTCCTGCCGTTATAGGTGGACGGAATAACGAGATTTTTTGGAAGTGCCTGCTTATTTTTGACGCTTACGCTGCAGGTGTTGCCGGGGAGCTGTGTGAATTTAAGCACATCGTCTACGGGAATGCTATCCCACTTGGTGGGAACTCCGTCTACGTAATGCCAGTAGTTACCTTCCGTTGTGGGCTTTGTCTCTTTGTAAAAGTAGCTTACTGCATCTGACGGGAACATGCTGCCGGGATATGTGGCAGCGCCGTTGCTGATAAAGTATAGATCTTTAAGATTTGTGCATCCGTTGAAGGTGTCGGAGCTCCAGTCCGTGAGGTCGTTTTTGGTCACTATGCTTGAAAGAGCCGTGCAACCCCCAAATGCCGAACTGCCCATGTTATTTACGCTTTTCGGAATGGTGATGCTTTGAAGGCTTGTGCAATGAGCGAATGAGGCATTGCCAATCGTTGTTACGCCATCCGAAATGCTTACGTTTTCGAGATTTGTGCAGCTGGCAAATGCCGAATCGTCAATCGTTGCTACGCTGCCCGGAACGGTTATGTTTTTAAGACTTTCGCAACCTGCGAATGCGTTAACGCCAATAGTCGTTACACCGTCCGAAATGCTTACGTTTTCGAGATTTGTGCAGTTGACAAATGCTGCGTCTTCAATCGTTTTTATGCTGTTCGGAATGGTTATGGCTTTAAGATTAGTACAGTCGGCGAATGCATTAGCTCCGATTTTTGTTACCTTTTTGCCGTTGTAGGTAGACGGAAGGGTCAATTGCTCGGGCACATCGCCTATATTTTTTGCGGTAATACTGTATGTGCCGTCAGGGAGCTTTGTAAACTCGAGTTGATCGTCAGGCACCGGCGCGGTGGGATCGGAGGGGGTGTTGTCGGCCTGCTCCTGTGAAAATGTTATTTCCGCAATAGTCAGACCGTAATTGTTGGCATTGATATCAACTTTGTCCCACATTTGCTGTGAGCCGAAATATTTGACGGTCTTCATGCCGGAGCAGCCGGCAAAGGCTTCTTGTTCAATGCGCTCGATGCCGTTGCCGTACGCAACGTCAAACGACATGGTTTTCAGTTTATGGCAGTTTTTGAACGCCCCCATCTCTATTACGGAAACTTCGGCAGGGAAGCTTACCGAGGTAAAGACAAATGTTCCCGATGCGTTATGGAACAGCATCGTGGGTATTTTTTTCACGCTCTTTCCGATATTTACGGAATTCAGGGGACAGCCGTAGAATACATCATAATTTAACGAGGTTTTTTTGTCATACCAGCGCGCGCTGCAGTCCTGCGCGAGATATTCAACGCTTGAAAGCTCTTCACAGTTGTAAAAAGCGTGCTTGCCTATGCTGGTAACACCCTTCGGAATTACTATTGAGCCTATCTTTGTTTCGCAGAAGGCGTAACTGCCGATAGACACGAGATTTTCCGACATATTTATGCGAGAAAGGTTGGTGCATCCTCTGAATGCGTCGTCTCCGATGTACTTTACGGTGCGCGGTAAGGTTATGGCAGTCAGCTTAGTGTCGTCTGAAAACGCAAATTCGGATATTCCGACAACATCTTTGCCTTTATACGAGCTGGGTATTACTATATAGTCATCCGAGCAGAAGCCTCTGCCGCTTACATAGTAGTCTTCTCCTACCAGCGTGTAATCAAGCTCATTGCTGCTGAAGCAGGTTGCCAAGATGACTATGAGGATGGCGAGAATTGCGGTTATTATGACTATCGGTATCCACAGTTTTTTCTTATTACCGCTTGGTTTTGTCTGTTCTGCTTCTCTGAACGGTCGGATAGGCTGAGGAGCCTGTGGGCCTTGCCCCTGGGACGGCTTTATAGGCTGAGGAGCCTGTGGGTTTTGCCCCTGGGACGGCTTTATAGGCTGAGGAGCCTGTGGGTTTTGCCCCTGGGACGGTCGTATAGGCTGAGGAGCCTGTGGGTTTTGCCCCTGGGATGGTCGTATAGGCTGAGGAGCCTGTGGGCCTTGCCCCTGGGACGGTCGTATAGGCTGAGGGGCTTGTGGGTTTTGCCCCTGGGACGGCTTTATAGGCTGAGGAGCCTGTGGGCCTTGCCCCTGGGACGGTCGTATAGGCTGAGGGGCCTGTGGGCCTTGCCCCTGGGACGGTCGGATAGGCTGAGGAGCCTGGGGGCCTTGCCCCTGGGATGGTCGTATAGGCTGAGGTGCCGACGGTGTCGGACCCGGTGCCGGATGGATAGGCTGAGGAGCCTGACGCTGCAGATTTATTGGGGTCGGCGGTTGATTTAACTGTCCTCCCGCCGGTTGCTGTACATTGGGTTTGGGCTGAGGCCGCTGTATCGGTATCGGTATCGGCGTCGGACGGGCGGATGAGCCTTTACTCGGCATCAGCGGAATACGCGGGACATTGATCTTTTGCAAGCTTGCCTTGAGCATATACATGTTTTGCGGTCTTTTTTCTATGGGAATGGCCATCATAGATCGCAAAAGCCCCGAAAGCGCGGGGGTAGCACAAGAAAAGTCTACGGTATCGCGTTGCATTCTGTCGAATGCGCCCAGCGGCTTTTTACCCGTGAGCAGATAATAGCTGGTAGCGCCCAGCGCGTATATGTCTGTCCATGGACCCTGTCTGCCGTTTTTCTGATACTGCTCAATGGGGGCAAAGCCCTCTTTGAGTATGACCGAGAAGTTCTGGCTTTCCTGCGTCATGTAGTGTCTTGCTGCGCCGAAGTCAATAAGCTTTATGGTTCCGTTGGTCGTGACAAAAATATTGTCGGGGGTAATGTCGCGGTGAAGCGTGTTGGTTCTGTGTACTATCATCAAGGCGTCGGTCACCTTGTCCAACACGTAAAGCAGCTTGCCTTCGGAAAGACCTTTACCTTCAGCCTTCAGATAGTGTGCCAGGTCTTCGCCGTCGAGGTATTCCATAACGTAGTATGCGGTGTTGTTCTGGTAGAAGAACTCATATACGTTTATTATATTGGGATTTCCGTTGAAATTCGAGATGAGCTGTGCTTCCTCGTAGAATTTTTGGGAGCCCTTTTTGAAGTCCTGACCTTTTTCGCCGGGCAGTATGATAAGTTCTGTTCCGCCGGGGTATCTGCTTGCTAAGGAAGTGGGGTAATATTCCTTTATGGCGACCTGTCGGCCTGCCTTTACATCGTAGGATAGATATGTAATGCCGAAACCGCCCATTCCGAGCACTTTTCCGACAATGTATTTGCCCATAAGTATGGTGGATATAGGCAGCGCGAGAGGTTGGCGGCTACCGGCTGTGACCTGTGAATAGCCGCAGTGGGGGCATGAGGTTTCGTACTTGCTTATCGTGTGAAAGCAATTTTCGCACAAATCCCTGCCGTTGAGAGTTATCATGGTTTCCTCCAAGACCGAGTAGTAATTTTTTGGGTCGTGTAGGCTCTCGCCCGTGATATCAGCGCATCAGAGTCTGACTTCGAACGAGTTACCTGGGGTCGCGAGGTAAAATGTTGTTCCGGGGTGTATTGCGTAGGGCACGCCCTGCGCGATCTTTTGGCCGTTTCCGAAAAAGGTTCCGTTGGTGGATCCCATGTCATGAATGATGAACATGTTGCTTCGGGGATCAAATGTCACTTTGCAATGGTTTCTGCTGACGCCGGGGTTGGTGGCAGGCAGAACTATCTGGCATACAGTGGGGTCGGTGCCGAGTATGACGCCGTTGCCGATGGGGAACTGGCGTCCCGCAAAGACGCCTGACAAACAAATAATGGTAGGATATCGACTGTTACTCATGCTTATATGTCCTTTTTCAATATTTTTTGTGTGAAAACCCTGTTGTTTTCAGAGCTTGACTTCAAAGGAATTGCCCTGTGTTGCCAAGAAAAATTTTGTTCCGGGGGTTACGGCATAAGGAGCACCCTGGGGAATGGGCTGACCGTTCCACAGGAAGGTTCCGTTGGTGGAGCCGAGATCGTGTATGATAAACATATTGCTTTGATGATCAAATGAGACCTTGCAGTGATTTCTGCTGACGCCGGTATTCATGCTTGGAATAACTATCTGGCAAACGGTGGGGTCGGTTCCTATGATCACGCCGTTTTCGACGTTGAAGCTGCAGCCCGCGTAAACGCCCGAGAGGCAGACGATTGACGGCGCGGCTTTGACGGAGGGGGGGACGATGGCCGCTGCGTTTTTGTTAACAACGCAGGTGCTTGTCATAATATCGTGAAGCGAGCGGTTGTCGGATGTTGCGAGACCTACAATAATGTCCGGAATGGATATAATGTAGAACACCAGCGCTCTTACAAAGGCTCTGCCGAAGCCGATGCGGTTATCCTCTTGTGTGACCACCTTGATGTGTACTATCATTTTACCCAGTGACGCGCGAGTGGCGCAGCCCTCAAAGATCGCGAAGTAGAAAATAAAGACTAAAAATGAGAGGACCGACAGTGCCCAGCTATAAGCCACATACGAAATTATGGCAAAGGGCAGGCTCATTATTGCCACAAAAGTGGATATGAATAAAATGTCGAGCAGCATAGCGACGAGTCGCTTTCCGATGCTTGCGGAGGTTGAGTTCATGATTGGTTGTCCTTTCTGAATTGAGGTTTATTGCTTTATACAATAATTATTATAAATTATTTGTGCATATAACTTATTATACCTCTTTACATTTGCATTGTCAATTACAAATTTCATAATATAATGAAAAAAATTGATAATTTTCAACAAATATCTGCATGGAATAAAAATACAAGCATTATTTATAATTTTGCTGTTGTGTTTTGGGCGCTTGAGATGGATTTGTGCGATTGGGAGCGGTGTGCATGGCGCAAATTTTTGTTTTTGGCAGATGGATTTCGCTTATAATATGTTGTCAGATTGCAAGTGATTTGAGAGGTTTTTCATCGGTGGATTTCAACCAAAAAAGGAAAGGGCAGTAAACTGCCCTTTCCTTTTTTGGTCGGAGTGTGTATAACAATATAGATTTATTTTTTATGCCAATAGTATTCACAGTATTCGTCAGTAAGATAGTCCGCATTTTTTCTCGGATCCGATAAATCAACCTCTTCGGAACGAATAGAAAACGCCGTTTTAACCTCCCACCCATCGGAATCGCGGAAGGTGACCTCGCTCAAAGCATCACAGTACTTAAAAATTTCCTCATCTAACTGAATGACTCCGCAGCCGATTACCGCCGATTCAAGATTGTCGCAATAGCTGAATACACTGTAGGACAACTCCTCAACACTATCGGGAATGGTGATCGCGGTAAGAGAACTGCAAAAACCGAACGCTTGTCCTCCAATTCTTTTTAACGAATTTCCAAGTTGAATGTTGCGAAGATTTTCACAGTGGATAAAGGCAGAATGCCCAATCTCCTCTACGCTATCTGAAAGCACCACTTCTGTCAACTGCTTGGCATTTTCAAAAGCATAGTCTTCAATAATAAGAACGCCGTTTGGAATGCTGTAGGAGCTGACATTTTGACCTGCTGTATACTTGATAAGACGTGTGCCGTCATGAGAAAACAAGATTCCGTCTACCGACTTGAAATGAGGACTTTTGTCGGATACGACAATGTTCAAAAGTGAGTCGCAATGTTCAAAAGCCATGTACCCGATAGATTCCACACTTTCAGGAATATAGAGCGTCTCTAAAGAAGAGCAATAATTAAACGCAAACGAGCCGATAGATACAACAGCATCCGAAACAAACAGCTCACGGAGCGAGCTGCAACCTTTCATGGCAGAACCGCAAACAACGACGGTGTCGGGGTGAATAGTGACAGTCTCAGCATCCTTGGATGCCATAGAAACCAAGGCTAAATATGGGTTTTCTTCGTTCCCTACATAGTAGCCGTTTTTGTATTTATTATAGATCATTTTCTCACAAAAGGAAAATGGAGAATAATCGATCTCCCGTATTCCTCGCCCCAAAGTAACGTGTTCCAAGGCGTAGCACTTTGAAAATGCGAGACCGCCTATTCTGACCACGCTGTCCGGAATCGTCACCGATCTCATATTATCGCAATGGTGAAATGCAGCGCTGTCAATTGCAACAACCGGCATACCCTTGATGCTTCCAGGAACGGTAACTTCCGCATCGTTACCGGTATATTGTGTGATGGTCACTTCGTCATTTTCAACTGTATATCGGTAATCTCCGGATCGAAATTCGCGAATTCCATTTATACAAGCAGAAAAACAGAGTGCACACAATGTTATTGTTAACAGAAAAGACAATAAAGAGAGAGCTTTTTTCATATCTTTACTCCTTTACCTGATTCATATATATTCATTATAACATACATCCGCTGTATTGTCAATTCTTTCGTATGTTTTAGCTTTCCTGCAAGTAAGAAAGGCACTTATGGAATATTCTGCCATAAGTGCCTTTGCGTTATTTTAGCCATTAATGACGTAACATTAAAGATTTTGATAAAGAAAAGTGAGTGTCCATAACTCAAATCCGTTATGAACACTCTATATGGTCGAGATGACAGGATTCTGAACCTACGTTTGCGCTATCGCTTGCAGAAGTCGATTTTTGGGCTCACGTTCGCGCAAACACGACAAATTGCTGCGCAATTTGAGAGGTTCTTCATCGGTGATTATCTACTAAAAAACGAAAAGGAAGGACAAGCCTTCCTTTTTGTTTTTTGGTCGAGATGACAGGATTCTGAACCAAGTTTTGCGCAGATTGCTTGCAGAAAGTCATAGTTTTGTTTAGCGCAAAACGATCCGTTCCTGCGGAACGAAGAGGCTCTGAATCGGTGAAGTTCAATCGAAAAATCAAAAGAAGGGGACAAGCCCCTTCTTTCGATTTTTGGTCGCCCACATGCAACTTTATCCGAACACGGAATGTCCGTAAAAAGCACGGTTTTTGAGCCGTAACCGAAGTTTAATGTAAGTAAGAATCGGTCATTGTATAGGAATACTGTATTGACGAAAACATCAATAAGCTGTCTGCGTTCTTCAAGGCGCGTCAGATCAAAGTTCCGCATATAACGGAACCAAGCCCAAAGCTCGTCCTCGGTTCGCAAAGGTCGTTTCATATTTTCGATCAAGATCTTGTCTTCCAACTCGCGCTTGGCAACCTCCAACGTCTCAAGGCGTTGCTTGGTGGACGGTGTGATGATACCTTGCTCGATAGCCGCTATCAGATTGTCAATAGAGCGTTGCGTATCAGAAAGGTTCTTTTCAAGATATGGAATTACCGTGTTTTCTTGCTGCTGATACTCCAAATATTTGTGTACTACATCTCCAATGAAAACGTCATCATGTAGAACCGTCTTGACTTGGTCAAGTACTGCGTCCTCGATCCACTTTTTCTTAACGGGCTTGCGATTGCATCCCGTTTTCTTTTTTGCACTGGAGCATTTGTAGTAATGATACGTTGCTCCACTTTGGCTTGTCCCGCTTTCACCAAACATCAAGGATTCGCAATCACCGCAGAACAGCTTGGTCGTTAACAGATAATCGTCTTCCGCCTTGTGTCGTGCGGGAGCTTTTTTGTTTTTCGCAAGCTTTTCTTGTACTCTATCGAAAAGGTCTTTCGGGATAATCGCTGGGATACCGTCGGGAACGAGAACCTCTCGGTATTTATATTCACCGATGTAGAAGCGGTTTTGAAGCAACCTTGACACGCTATTCAAATTGAGTTCGCCGCCACGCTGATTTTTGAGGCCGTGCTGATTCAGTACGGCAACGATCTCTTTCATCGTGCGTCCCTCATCGTACATCGTGAAGGCTTCCACGATGTACGGCGAGGTGATGGGATCAACGTGATAATTTTTATCTTTGTCTATCGAGAAACCAATTGGCAGTGTTCCACCATTATATCTGCATTTTAGCGCGTTTTCATGGTGCCCGCGCAGAACCTTTTCCGACAGTTCGGCAGAATAATATTCAGCCATTCCTTCGAGCACGGATTCCAAGAGAATTCCTTCTGAACCTTCGGAGATGGACTCTGTCACCGACATAACCTTAACACCGTTTCGTTTGAGTGTGGCTTTGTAGTTAGCCGAATCGTATCGGTTACGCGCAAAACGGTCAAGCTTCCATACCAGCACAAGATTGAAGTTTTTCTTGGCACTGTCTTTGAGCATACGTTGAAAAACGGGACGGCGGTCTTTCTTCGCCGAAAAGGCACGGTCTATATATTCTGCAACAACGCTGATGTTGTTCTTTCTCGCAAAAGCGTAACACTCACGTATCTGTCCTTCAATTGATTCTTCGCGCTGGTTCTCGCTTGAATAACGGGCATAGATCACCGCCTTCATAGAGCCATCGTCATTAACTCGTTTGTTTGCCATATCACTTCATCTCCTTTCGCTGATAGTATAATATAAATTCGGTGGAATGACAAATGTGCGAAACACTTTTATCTATAACTTGCTTGGGATTTGGTTATTTTTATTGATTTGTCATCCATGTTCTCAAGAATCCCTAAGCTAATAAGGAAATGCTTTATATCTACTATGCTTTCAGTACACTTTGGACCGATAACAATTTCTGATATAGCATTTTTTATATTTGGAAATTTTATTTCAAAATGTGATACTAATTTGTTGTTTGAAACAATATAGTCTAACTTTCCGAAATTATAGTCATCTGTATTGAAGCCAGAAAGATCGGCTCCGGCAAAATAATCCATTACATATGTAATTACAATGCGCCATTCTTTTTCTTCTGCAAACGATGAATTCTTAAAATATGGGCTCTCCTTTTCAAGTTTTGCCATTGCGCCAAATACGCACCGTTTTAACTCATCAATTGTTTGACATTTTTCAACATTTGATATTCCAGTTTCGTTAATGTAATCATTGGCGATGTTTTTATCATAATGAACTTTATCAAAAAAGATGGTTGCTTTGGGATCTTTGGAGGGAGATGTATATAAACTACATATGCCATCTAAAAACTCTCCGTTAAAGCCAATAGATATTCCTTTTCCATCATCTGCGTATCCTCGCCACTGACTTAACAGATCTTTTTCCTCAGATAAACAGAACACCCATGTTTTTAGAAATGCTATTCGTGCCGCTTCGTTAGCTTTTTGATAGATATTTAGAAAATCATCAATTTGATCAATATTCAAGTCATTTACCAATTTCAGTTGGAATTTATATAGCTCGTCATTCATCTGTTTCGTGAAAAGTTGTTTTAACCAAATCACTTCCAAAAAATCATTAGATTTTTGAACATCAGAAACCCAAATGGATTTGTTTTTTACAATGTTGTAGAATGTAGATAAACTACA
>JAZNBA010000034.1:0-6153 GCA_045586785.1 Eubacteriales bacterium
ACGATCTGCCTCCACCCCTTTGCTTACAAATGTACCCCGACCCCTACCCATTAAAAGGATAATATGGGTTGTAGCCATATTATCGGATCTTAATTTTTTGACAAATCCGCAAAAAAATTATATAATTTATAAAAGCAAGCGAAAAAATTGGGCGCCCTCGCGCGTCATAGTTATTGAAAGTCGACTTTAAAAACGGCAAAGGAGGTACGTATGGACAACAGCCATCTTCAAGAATATTTCGCCCGCGTGCGCCGCGGCGACACCGAGGCATTTGCCGCCATATATACCGACCTGAAAACGCCTGTGTACACTGTTATATACCGCATCGTCGGCTGTCACGAGAGCGCCGAGGACATAATGCAAGAGCTGTTTTTGCGTCTGTTCCGTCAGCCGCCCGACAAAAGCGTGAAAAACCTCCGCGCCTACATATTCCGTGCGGCGCACAACATGGCACTGGATCATATGCGCCGCAATTGCCCGCTATCTCTTGATGATGCACTTGTCGACTCGTCAGAGTCTGTCTGCGAAAGCGAGCTTGATACAGGACTTGACATTGATGCCGCCCTGCGCCGTCTGACCGACGAGGAGCGCCGTGTCGTCATTTTGCGCATCAACGCCGCGCTGACGCTACATGAGACAGCGCAGATAATGGGCAAAAGCGCCGCCTCCGTCCACAGAACCTATAACCGCGCACTCAAAGCATTGAAGCAGCTGCTTCAATGACAACAATCACCAAAGTTATGTTACTTAAAAATGGTTGATTTTTCGCCTTGTCAGCAAAGCAACCGTTTTGTCAGCCTTCCCCAGTGGGGGAAGGTGGATGCCCGAAGGGCAGACGGATGAGGTGTCACATATTAGCGCGCTGATTAAAATTCGTAGAAAGTTTTTTTCACACCTCATCCGTCAGCCGACAAGCGGCTGACTCCTTCTCCCGCTGGAGAAGGCTCATAAACGCGATTGTTAACTTACTAAAATGTGTTATCCAAAACCAATCACATACAATTACATAACAAATTCCAAGGAGTAAACCTATGAAAAAAATATTTATTACATGCCTGTTGCTATTGTCACTGACGCTGTGTGCCCTGTCTGTCAGCGCCGAGGGCGAATTCGAAAATATGCAAGCGCTGTGGAATCACTGGACTTCCACCGCCGATAGCGACACGCTGTCATTCTACCCAGATGGTGTGTGCGGCGTCTGGTGCTACGGCGATATGAGCCGTGTCACTATCATGATAACCAAGGACGACGCAGGCACTGCCGCCAAAGAGCAGATACTGTCTTCACTGAAAAACTCTGCCGGCGTTGACTTCACATACGGCTCATACACTTATCTTGAGCTGCGTCAGATACAGGAGGAGCTGAACGTTAAAGCACAAAACGGCGAGTTTGAAGATGTCGGACTCTGCTGGTGGGGTGTAAGCGAGCAAAACAACCGCCTCGAGATCGGCATCAACACCGAAAATCCAAACGCCGCCGACTTCATAATGCAAATGTTTGACAAATATCAGAACCGCATAGCATTCGAGCACTGCAGCGGCGTGTTTACTACTTACGTCGAGTCCACTCAACCCACCACTTCAATGTTAGTTTATGACGCCACCGCAGGTGTTAACAACAAAATAGAGTTCAGAGGCAGACCGGGCATGGCAATACCGGGCGGCTCTGTTGCTACTACCGATGTAGCCCCACCGTCTTATGACCTGTTGGGGCTTGTGGGTATATTGGTTGCCGTCCTGCTGGCAGGTACGGCAATACTCGGCGTGCGCCGCGCCAACGCCAAAGCCGCCCTGCTGTCAAACGGAGATACGGTCACTTCCTCCGACACGGATGTCAAAGACGCTGTCCGCGATGCCGCCGTCACTCCCTCACCACAGCTTGACTCGCGCATACTTGACGAAGTAAAAAACATCAAAGAATAAAAATCACCCTACCGTTTAAACGGTAGGGTGTGTTTTTTACTGCGGTTGCGTGATCAGCTCGAACACCGCGCCGTCGGGTACGGGGCACTCCGATACGTGGGAGTTGCCCGAATAGCGATAGCTGGGTATCGCGGAGGACTTTGCCGCCACAAGCCGCCAGCCGCCCTCCACCGCTTCGAAGAAATATGTGAAATCGCCCATGTATGCGTCCAGTGTCAGCCCCTCCTCGGTGATCTCATAGTACCCTATGGGGAAATATGAGCTGAAGGCAGAGTACACAAAAGAAAAAGTATTATCGTCTGTGCTCAGCTTAATTGTCGGCGCCAAGGGATCGGGGGAGCCGTGGTAAACGTATTCTTGGCACTCACCGTCTACAAACGTTATAGGTTTAGAAGAATTATCTTCTACCGCAGACGTTGTGGTCTCAGGATATTTATTCTCTGCCACGATCTTGTCATACAGACCGTCATAATAGCGGTCAAGATCCACACCGGCGTGCTGCTCAAATGCGCTTCGGTGCTGTTTTATATAAAGCTGTGTGTCGGTCAAAGGCCGCAGATACCATGGAAACAGCTTTTTTATATCCTTGGGATAATACGCTCCGTCCCGTGGCTGGTCGTAACCCACAAGCTCATATTTGCCGCCCGTCTTTCTGACGGTAATGACGGTAGGAATGTGGGAGCCGTTAATTTTTTCGGCAAGCTCACCCTGCCCGTCTAGCAGATAATCGGTCTGATATACCATGGTATACAGTTTTATCTCGTTGCCGCGGCGTCGCGTGCCGAATACAGTGTGCGCCTCAAAGGATGCGTAGCCGTCCTGCTTGTCGTGGGCATTTTGCTCTAAAATAACGCTTGAAATATAGTCATCAAGATCGGTGTTGAAGCCGATGGGATCGGTCAGGAAGCAGACCGCCACCGCCGTCAGCAGTACAAGTGCCACAATAATTATCCAAAACGCGGGCTTTTTGTAGTTTAACACGTTTTTTATTCTTTCCTTCACGCCTACCTCGCCGAAAGCAAGCGGGCAAGCGGATATTGTTTTTCTCGGTACACTGCAGTTTATCAGCGCCTCGGAATACGGCTTTTTGATGTCCGCGCCCAGCTGCTTTATGACCTTTTCGTCGCAGGCAAACTCAATATCGCGGCAAAGCAGAGCGTAAGCCAGCCAGACAAGAGGGTTAAACCAGTGAAGCGCCAGTATCACAAAGCCCATCGGCTTCCAGATATGGTCAAGTCGGCGCAGGTGCGCGGTCTCGTGAGCTATGACAAGTTCGGAGTCGCCTTCATTCATAGCCGAGGGCAAATATATTTTCGGACGGAACACACCTAAAATAAACGGCGTGTTTATACTGTCGCACTCGTAAATGTTGTCGCGCAAAAACGCCGCCTCTCTCACACGCACTCGCAGACAAATATAGCTTATCAGCATATAGGCAAGCATTGCGAAAACACCCACCAGCCACAGCACGCCCAGCACCGTCATAACACCGTCAGGATGAATACTCGGCGCTATACCCGACTCATAATAAATATCGACAACTTGGGGAGGCGTTTCCACTGTTGTGCTGACAATGGGAAGCCCTGAGCTTGCGACGCTGATGGTAACAGGTTCGGTGCGGGGTATAAGGCTCAGCGCACTTTCGAACGAAAAGGGGCAGACAAGCCGTATGCCAACCAACGCCCAAAGCACGCAGACCAGCGCCCGCGGCGCTTTTTTGAGTAAGGTCCGCACGATCAGCACGGCAAGCACCAGCCAGCCTGCGGCGACACTCATATCAAACAGCTCAGACAGTATATTTGTCATCAGCTTTCCTCCTCGTGCTCAGCTATCATACGGCGCAAATACGCCACCTCGTCATCGGTCAGCGTCTTACCCGACGTAAACGCGGCTAAAAAGGCGGGAAGCGAGCCGTCGAAGGTCTGCTCCACGAATTTTTGACTTTGCAGGGCGTAAAATTCATCTCGCGAGATAACAGACGTGACAATGCCGCCCTCGTTTTTAAAAATTCCCTTTTCGCAAAGCCGCTTGAGCACGGTATAAGTCGTGGACTTTTTCCAGCGCAGACTCTCCTCGGCAAGCTTTACTATTTCGCTCGAGCTCACGGGCTCGTGGGACCATATAATGTCCGCAAAGCGCGATTCCACCGCGCCCAGCTGCAATTCTGTCATATTTTTATCCTCCAATTTGGTTTACAAGTTGTAGACTGTATATATAGTTTACACCATGTAGACCAATTTGTCAAGGGGTTTAGCAAAATTTTTTGGAGAACCGCGCTGTTCAGTGACAAAATCACAGAAAAATGCATCTGAAAATGTTAATATAAATCAAACCTCAAATAAAAAGGAGGCCAAAATGCAATATTTTATAACATTTCTTGAAGGTATTATCACCTTCATTTCACCCTGTCTGCTTCCCATGTTGCCCATTTTTGTGTCCTACTTTGCGGGCGGCGAGGCGCGCACCACCAAAAAAACACTGTTCAATTCTCTCGGCTTCGTGTTGGGATTTACGCTGGTCTTTATCGCGCTGGGCGCGCTGTCGGGCACGCTTGGCGGCTTTTTGCAACGCTACAGCGTGGCTGTCAATATAGTCACGGGACTTGTGGTGGTTTTTTTCGGTCTGAATTTCATGGGCGTCTTCAAGCTCAATATATTCAAGGGCGTGGACAACCCTCTCGCGGGCAAGCCTCTGGGATTTTTCTCGGCGGTGCTGTTCGGAATAATTTTTTCCGTGGGCTGGACGCCCTGCGTCGGCGCCTTTCTCGGCTCGGCGCTTATGATAGCCGCCCAGCAAGGCTCAATGCTCAAGGGAATTACGCTGCTGCTTGCGTATTCGCTGGGGCTTGGCATTCCCTTTATCGTCAGTGCCCTGCTTATTGAAAAGCTGCGCGGCGCATTCGGCTGGATAAAGCGGCATTACAATGTCATAAACATTATCTGCGGCAGTCTGCTGGTTGCGGTGGGTGTGCTTATGATGTGTGGACTTATGGGCAAATTTCTTGCCATCTTAAGCTAAGGAGGTACAAAAAATGAAAAACGCATGGAAATGGCTGGCACTGGTGCTGGCACTGGTTCTGATAATAACCTTGGCATACATTTTATACAGCAAATTCAGCGATAAGATAACAGGAGGCGGTCTTGTTACGGAGTCGACTCAGCCAACCGAGCCCGATCCGTCACGCCTGGCACCCGATTTTACGGTATATGACTACGACGGCAAGCCCGTCAAGCTGTCGGATATGCGCGGCAAGCCCGTGGTCATCAACTTCTGGGCAAGCTGGTGCCCGCCCTGCAAAGCGGAAATGCCCGACTTTGAGGAGATGTACAAAAAGTACGGCGATGAGGTCGTCTTTATGATGGTAAACATGACCGACGGCGACCGCGAAACAGTGGAGCTGGCAAAAAAACACGTGGAAGACAACAAATTCACTTTCCCGGTGTACTTTGACACCGAGATGTCTGCCGCCTACACTTATTACGTCACCAACCTTCCCGCCACCTATTTTATCGATGCCGACGGCAATCTCATCACCCACGCTATCGGCATGATAAACGCCGCAACGCTGGAACGCGGGATAGAGTTTATTAAATAAAGAATGCTGAGGCATATGCGTGTTATCCTTAACGGAGAACACGCATAACTAAGTTTGCCCTTATGGGCAAGTGAAGTTTACTTCGTAAGTGAAGTTATCCTGCGGATAGTGAAGTTTTGCCTATGGCAAAGTGGGCAAACTTAACTTCACTTGTGCGTAGCACGAACTTCACTGCGTAGCAACTTCACTTTTGCGTTAGCAAAAACTTCACTAACAGAAAAGAGAGGACATTTCGGCTACTGACCGATTTGTTCTCTCTTTTTCTGCTTTTAGTGATATTATTTGCTTTCGCAAAGAGTGATATGATTGCTATCGCAATCGTGATATTGAAGCCTTGCGGCTTCAGTGATATTCTATTCGCCCTGAAAGCTCGCGATGCTCACTGCGTGAGCCGCGAATATCAAGTCGGAGGCCAAGCGGTCTTAGGAAGACAACATATTAGGACAACTCCTTGGCTCACAGAACGACATGGCTACGATCCGACTTCACGCAGTGAGCATCGCGAGCTTTCAGGGCGAATAGAATACCACTGAAGCCGCAAGGCTTCAATATCACTATTGCGCAAGCAAGTCGGAGGCCAAGCGGTCTTAGGAAGACAACATATTAGGACAACTCCTTGGCTCACAGAACGACATG
>JAZNBA010000035.1:0-3591 GCA_045586785.1 Eubacteriales bacterium
GCGGTATTTTGTATTCAATTATACTCCCAGTTCATCCAGTGCGCCCACAACGCTACCGTGCTTTGCTAACAACTCTGCCGCTCGGTCACGTGGTACGTTGCCAATCTGCATTATGATGCGCGTGGCTCGCTCGATCAACTTTTCGTTGGTAGGCTTGACATTGACCATCAGATTACTGCGCACAAGCCCCAGCTTTATCATAGTTCCCGTTGACAGCATGTTAAGCACTAACTTTTGCGCCGTGCCCGCTTTCATGCGAGTTGACCCCGAAATCACCTCGGGACCGACGTAGGGCGCGATAGTTACTTTGCACAGCGGTGCCATCAGCGAGTCGGGATTGCAGGTAATGCCCAGAGGTATCGCGCCTATCTCGGCGGCACGCTTCAACGCTCCAAGAACGAAAGGGGCGCGTCCCGCGGCGGAAAGCCCCACCACTACATCACCTTTTCCGATGCCGTCGGCGTCAATCGCCTCGGCACCCTTTTGCTCACTGTCCTCAAAGCCTTCGGCGGCACGGAACATAGCGCTCTCGCCGCCTGCGATAATACCACGTACAAGTTTATAATCCACGCCGTAAGTCGGCGGACACTCCGACGCATCCACCACGCCCAGTCTGCCCGACGTGCCCGCACCGACATATATCAAATGTCCGCCATGGGAAAGCGCGTCGGCAATTATATCCACCGCCGCCGCGATCTCGGTTATCTGCGTTGACACCGCCTCGGCTACTCCCCTGTCCTCGTTGTTTATCACTCTCATCATGTCGAGAGTGGACATTTTATCGATATCAATGCTGTTGGGGTTGCGCCCCTCTGTCCTCAGCTTATCGTAATCGTCACGCATAACAGCCGTTTAAACCTCCGGCTCAAAGCCCTCAAAAATACAGCAGTACCCTGCCGAGCGCATACGCGCAAAGGTATCCTTATCGCGCACCGTCCAAACGAACACGGGAAGCTTGTGGAATTTCGTCATAAGCTTGACGGCGAACTTGTCAAAGCAGGTCATATCCACCGACAGAAAATCGGGGCGCGCCATAAAGTTTGCCATCATAAAGTTAAGCAGAATATTTTTCTTTTTATCGGGGGTACCGTTCTTGAGAAAATCGGTGTAAAGCAGACCTCGGGCAAGTCTCGGCTGATGCTTTTTGAACCAGCCCAGCAAATAAGGGTTGAAGGATTGCACACAAACCTTGCCGTCGTAATACTGAATAACGCGGGCTACCGCCTCGCAAAGCGCGTCGTCTGCCGTCTCGCCTTTAAGCTCGATAAGTACGGGAACGCGCCCCTTGATGGTTCCAAGCACGTCCGAGAGCAGCGGCAGATTATGGCGTGTTCCGTTGAGTCTGCGCCAGGACAGCTCCGCGCCGCGAAGCTCGGATACCTTTGTGTCCTCACCGCACATACGCGAGAGATTATAGTCGTGGAACACTACAACGTCGCCGTCGCTTGATAGCTGAACGTCAAGCTCGATACCGTATTTTTTTGTTGCAGCCTCAGCAAACGCAGGGATAGAATTCTCGGGAATATCGCCGCCCCACAGTCCGCGGTGGGCATAGTGGACACGCAGATTCTCAACGCCCGCACGCTTGTTTTTACCGTTGGGAGAAGAAAGTATAAAGTATGTCAAAACCAATGCTGCAACCAGAATTAAGATCACAACTAAAGCAATTACCATTATTTTTCTCCGTTAATTTTTATTTTTGAGCACTCAACAAGTCTTACAACCTTGAGCACAGCAGTCTGTGTTTTGGCGTCTCTTATCTCGCCCGACATTACCATATCAACAAGCTTCCGAAGGGGCACACGCTCCACCTCCATAAACTCGTCCTCGTCGCGATCGGTCTCACCCATATCAAAGCCTACCGCCGCGAACATATGGATCTTCTCGTCAAAGATCGCTACCGAGGGATAAAGCGTGCCAAGGGAGATCAGCTCTCCGCCAACGGCTCCCGTCTCCTCGCGAAGCTCGCGGCGCGCCGCCTCGATTATATCCTCGTCAGGACTGTCCAGCTTGCCTGCTGGTATCTCCAGCAGCACCTCGGCGAAGGGATAGCGATACTGACGCACGCAGATAACGTCGCCCTCCTTTGTCAGCGGAAGAACTGCCACCGCCCCCACGTGACGCACGATCTCACGGACGCCGCGACCGCCGTCGGGCAGCTCGATCTCGTCTCTCCACAAATGTACCACACAGCCGTCGTAGATCAGCTCACCCGACAGCCGCTTTTCGGTCAGATTTTCATTTTGCATATTTGAAATTTCTCCTGAAACAGACGGCGGGAGCAAGCCCCCGCCCTACTCTCTAATAAGTATACACTAATTTTGTGTATTTGTAAAGTAAAGATTGAGAGGAAAAGAAATTTTTTCAACAAAAGCTTAATTTGAAAAAGTAGGGGACGATGCCCACATCGTCCCGAAAACGTGAAGTTTAATCAAACTATATGTCTTCGGGGCGATGTGGGCATCGCCCCCTACAAATATTAATTGTTTTATTCACGCCTTCATTTCCCTGCTCTTCTTCAACCAATGCTTGTGCAGGTGAATATTAAGCCAAAAGAAAAACACCGCAAAGGCAGGTATATAAGCAAGAACAAACGGAAAAGAGATATGAAACAGCCAATAAATAATTATCACAACACTCAAGAATGTCACATCTGACCATACACGCTTGCTGCGCAACAGTGCATCAAGGTCTTGCTTAACGTCATATTGCTTGCTGTCCATCATTTTTATGTATTCGCGCCGCTGCTCTGTGTTGTTTTTGGTGTAAAAATATATCATGATCATAGTAATTATAGGTAAAAAGATGCGCATTACTATCACCGTTGCCACAAGCCCTGCTTCTTCGCCAAAAATCGCGCAGCACAAGGTTGCCAGCACAGAATTGCCCAACACAGTCAGAATAACTGCGGAAATTGCATACGCAAACAAATAAAAAAGATGTCGTTTCAGATTTGATTTCATTTTCCCCTCCATAATAAAAAACTCTTCAATTTTAAAGATGTAGACCGTTAGATGCGCTCATTTGATTGCATTATACCATATGTGCCTGTCTTTGTCAAGACTCTTCACAAATATTTTCGTCTTGAACATCCACTCTATTTGTCGGTAAAACACGCCATAAGCATAGCTCTCGCAACAATCCCAACATGTTGACACAAATATTTTAATAAAAATATTTACTAAAGTCAACAGTAAATATGTTTACTATTGTAAAATTAGAGCAATGAACAAATGGTGAGGTGATTTTTTGTGAAATATGTCAAGAGAATACGCGACCTGCGCGAGGACAGCGACAAAACTCAGCAGCAGATAGCAGACATTCTCGGCACGTCACAAACAATGTACGCCCGCTATGAGCGCGGCGCGAATGAATTACCACTACGCCACCTGCTCACGCTCTGCAAATATTACGGCGTTTCCGCCGATTATATCCTTGGTCTATCCGATAAAAAATAACAGCACACGCAGTGCTGTCAGATCACTGACAAAGGGTTCAGGGCAACGGTTCTGAGCCAAGTCGGAGGCCAAGCGGTCTTAGGAAGACAACATATTAGGACAACTCCTTGGCTCACAGAACGACATGGCTACG
>JAZNBA010000036.1:0-11249 GCA_045586785.1 Eubacteriales bacterium
CGGCGGCATGGGCGGTATGTATTAATAACAATCACCGTATATGTAAAACTCCCGCGCTACAGCGCGGGAGTTTTTTAGGTAATAGGTAAAAGGTAAGAGTGAATAGGAAAGGAGCTTTTCGCGGGGTGAAAAGAATATCATTTATAATAAAAAGCATAGATTGATGTCACAAAACGTCCCTTGCTTGACAAACAAACAATATAGTGATATACTATATTTAATTACTCTTGCTCGAAAGAAGGGCTGTAATGAAGCAAAAACACAAATTCGGCAATTCCAAGCGGCGTACCACAGGTATCATAGCTATCGGATTTTTGCTGATAATACTTACAGGCACCATACTTCTTATGTTGCCCATATCCTCTCGTGACCGCACTTTCACCTCGCCACTGGACGCCGGCTTTACCGCTGTCAGCGCCACCTGCGTAACGGGTCTTGTTACGGTGGATACGGCAACGCATTGGAGTATATTCGGTCAGATCGTAATAATCACCATGATACAGATCGGCGGACTTGGCTTTATGAGTCTGGCGGTACTGCTGTCGCTGATAATCAAGCGCGCAGTAACGCCCAAGGAAAGAATGCTGGTTGCAATGTCGTACAACATCGACAGCTACGACGACCTAAACGGTCTGCTTCGCCGTATCGGCATCGGAACACTGTGCATAGAGGGCACAGGCGCGCTGATACTGGCTACACGCTTTGTCCCGCTTTTCGGCTGGGGCGACGGAATTTACAAAAGCATATTCCATTCAATCTCCGCCTTTTGCAATGCGGGCTTTGACCTGTTCGGCTCCTACAGCGGTCAGTTCTCTTCTGTCACCGCCTTTGTCAATGACCCCATCGTCAACATTACCATTATGCTGCTTATCTCGGTGGGCGGCATAGGATTTGTTGTCTGGAACGACATTGTAAATTTCATTATCAAGCGCAAGCGGTTGTCCGTTTACTCCAGGTTTGTTTTGATAATAAGCGCCATACTGATCTTTGGCGGTGCGCTTATATTTGCTCTGCTCGAATGGAACAACCCCAAAACGCTGGGTTCCCTGCCTACAGGCTCCAAGATCATGGCGGCATTTTTCCAGTCCGTCACGCTTCGCACGGCGGGCTTTAACTCCATCTCACAAGCCGACATGACGCAAAGCTCACAGCTTTTGTCAATACTGCTTATGTTTATAGGCGGCGCGTCGGGATCAACGGCAGGCGGCGTTAAGGTAGCCACAGTGGGAGTTTTGATATACACCGTTTGGTGTGCCGCTCTGGGCAAAAAGAACACCGTTCTGTTCCGCCGCACTGTTTCCACCGACAGCTTTATTCGTTCGGTAACAGTGGTTACTGTACAGCTTTTTATCGTGATAGTGGGCATTGTATCTATCTCCGCGCTATCGGGAAACGGTATAATGGCAGTTGCTTACGAGGTAGCCTCGGCATCGGGCACGGTGGGCATAACGCTGGGCATAACCTCTACCCTTGACGTGGCTTCAAAATTGATCCTTATGGTCACAATGTATCTCGGTCGAGTGGGAATACTCACAGTAACTTACGCGGTTATGCTGAACCTTCGCGAAAGCCGCTCAGTCATCAGCTACCCGGAGGCAAATATGCTTATCGGCTAAATAATGAAAGGAAGTAAAGCAATGAAAAGCTTTTGTGTTATAGGACTTGGAAAATTCGGTCAGGCGCTTGCCGAAACGCTGGCGGCAGAGGGCTGTCAGGTTATGATCATCGACACCGACAGTGACAAGGTCACGGCCATGTCGGATATGGTCACCAACGCAATTATAGGCGATCCAACAAATGAAACCGTGTTGCGTACCTCGGGCGTGGCTGACTACGACTGCGCCATAGTTTGTATGACAACTAATATTAACGCCAACATTCTGATAACCATAATGCTCAAGGAGATCGGCGTTAAAAAGGTAGTTGCCCGCGCGCAAAACGACGGACACCGCAAGGTGCTGGAGCATATCGGCGCGGACATGATAATTTTCCCCGAGCGGGATATGGGCGAAAAGCTGGGCTATATACTGACTAAAAACAACATCACCGATTTCGTCGAGTTCTCGGATTATAAGATCGTGGAGCTGAGCGTACCCAGCGAATGGATAGGCAAAACGCTTATCGCTCTGGAGCTTCGCCGCCGCTTTAAGGTAAACGTCATAGCGGTCAGTAGCGCGGACGGCACCGTTGAAGTCTCCCCCGATCCTAAACGTAAATTCGTTAAAGGAGACCGTGTTTCCGTCATCGGCGCGGATGAGGATATAGATAAAATAGTTTCGCAGTTGAAATAAAACAAGGGGCTGAACGCAGCCCCTTTAACTATATTATCTTATCTCCTGCTCCAAATCGATAAATTCTTTTGTATTGAAAAAATCAACCAATGTTATCCCCAGACCGTCACACAGCATTTTTATAGTGACGATACCGGGGTTTTTACTTTTTCCGTACAAAATATTTTTTATAGATGAAGGCGCAACCGCCGATTCCATAGCCAGCTTGTGAATAGACATTTTTCTATCCCCCAACAACTGCAACAATCTGTTTCTTACCGCTGTATATGTGTCCATATATTCCACTCCCAAAATATTTTTTTATTTATTATAGCTTTATGCTCTTGACACTGTGGGCTATATATGATACAATAGGCTATAAATAGACCAAAAGCAAACCAGTTTGACGAATAACGCCAAAAAAACGGAGGCAAGAATGCATATACCAAGCAAATCAAAAACAATAATGTATATTTTTTGCTTAACTATAGTACCGCAATTTTCTGTCATTGCCGTTGTTGCCTCAGTGGCATGCTGGGCATATTGGGCAAATAAATACAACGACTTTTTAATATGGCTTCCGGGTATAATAGGCTTTATAGCAATGCTGTTCACTTTTGTTTGCGTATCGGTTTTGGTGCACGCCTACGGCTTATCCATATTCGCAAAAACGCGCAAGGAATTCAATTCAGAAAATTACAAAGGTACCCCTGTCACCAAAATTGAATATACGGTGGGGCGAAAGAACACCCTGACAGGCAACCGCCCGATATACGTGCGCACAAAGCAAGTTTCCTCCGGTGGGCCTCTGCTTATTATGGGCGGTCAGGCGCTACTTGTGGGAATGACGGGATTTTTAAAATTTATAATTGAGACTATACGCGTGTGCTTATCCGATAACCGTCAAGCGGAATGGGAAGCTTGCCGCGAATATTTGAAGCAAAAAATGTCAGGCAAATCTAAAGTTTCTTTTTTTCAGCTTCCTATCATTTACGGAATGATAATTGCACTCATATGGGTTTCTATGCTACCCATCATGATCTACATGAGAAATGCATATGATCCGCGGCACATTGAATTCAACATTACCGAAAAAAACAATTCGGAATTTAACAATATACGAATCAACATATTATTCAACGGTGAAATAACAAACAAGGGAAACAAAAAAATAGAGCAGTTAGAAGGTACTTTATACTTCAAAAATCGGCGCGGCGATGTTCTATATGAAGGCAAGACCGTAATCAACGCTCCCTTTTCCACTCGCTATCCCTCGGATGATTATTTGGAAAAAAACGAAAGCTGGGAGATCTGCCTTAACATTCGAACCGACCCATCTCACAGCGGGGCATGGGAGCTGTGGGACTGCGATCTTGAAGACATCGAAATAAGCATGGAAATACGTGAGATCCGGTATAAAGGCAGCAAATTTATAGAATTTTCAGTTCCCCAATCAGTAACCGTCAAGACGCCGGGTAACTGACAACATTTTTGACCCAAAAATTTTATATATACAAGGAGAATATCAATGGGATTCGGAGACAAGATCAAAGAGTTTTTTAAAAAACTCAAAGAAGAAAATGCAGGATTGGGCGCAACAATGAAGCGAATCAACTCTGCGGGATTTTGCGGAAACGTTAACCGCGGCATCAAAAACGGAGACTTCTGGGAAGGCTCATATGTCAGCATTGAAAACGGACACGGAGTTATTTACGGCTCCAATCAGCCCGACTATGAATTCACGGGAGCTGACATAAAATCGTTTGAGGTCGTTGGTACAGCTTCCGTATCCGTCGGAGATAAAACGCTTCCCGCAAACAGCTGCATAATAAATTTTGCAGACGGAAAAACCGCCAAGGCAGACATAATTATTCAAAAGTTGGCAGATTTTAAAATTACATTTAATATTGCTTAATGCAAAAAGCGGTGTCAAGCACCGCTTTTATTTTTTCATCTCAACAGCTCCGGCATGGAATCCAGCATATTTTCGATAAAAATTCCGTATCCTCGGGCGGGGTCATTTATAAGAACGTGAGTTACGGCTCCAACTAATTTGCCATTCTGAATTATGGGCGAGCCCGACATTCCCTGAATGATGCCGCCGGTCTTTTCAAGCAATACAGGATCGGTCACCGTCACGGTAAAACACTTGTTGGATTCGGACGCCGTGTCTATCGCCGACAGTTCAACACTGTATTTGCACGCCTCGTTTGAGTCCAGAGTACACCAGATGTACGCCTTACCCTCCTTGACCTCCCCTCTCGTGGCTATGGGCATAGCCTCCTCGGGCGGCTGGGCGGGAAGCTCCGAGAATATACCGTATACACCGTTTTCGGTGTTGCCCAGCAACGTGCCGCACTTGCCTGAATTAAAATATCCTTTGACCTCTCCGGGATCGCCCGCTATACCTTTGGTAAGTCCGCTGATAGTGACCGATGTTACATTGCCTCGCCGCATGGGAGTAAGCTCACCTGTGTCACTGTCACAAATGCCGTGACCAAGACCGCCGAAAGCGCCCGACGAGGGCACGACGAAGGTCACAGTTCCGATACCTGCACCGCTGTCGCGCACCCAAATTCCCGTTTTGTAACGTCCCTCACTTTGGCTGTATATAGGAGTCAGTGTAACCGTATACTCTCGCCCGTCGCGCTTGTATGTCACGTCCACGGGATTTCCATCGCACTTATCTATCTTTGAGGTAAGCTCCGAGGCGTCCGACAGTGCCTCGCCCCCTACCGCTGTGATAACATCCTTAAGTCTTATTCCTGCGGCATATGCAGGGTTGACCTTGCCGCCGTCCGTGTCTATGTCGCAAAAGCCTACCACCAGCACGCCCTCTGTGTAAAATTTAACTCCGAAGGGCATACCGCCGGGATATAAGCGAAGCTCACTTGTTTTTTGCTCGCTCGGCTCAACCGCAACCGCCGCGCACATCACCGCGGCAGTATCGTCGGCATACTTTTGCACCGTAACCGCAGAGGACGCGGCGGGACATATCACCGCACTTATTATTATAATGATCGCCGCCGCCATGGCGGCAATTCTTTTTATTCCGTGTTTCATATTTTTTCCTCAGTTCACTTGTTGTGCTCGCCGCATTTGTGCGCGAGTCACGCGTTAATAATTTGTGCCGCGGACGCGGTTTTAATGTGTAACAAATTTATTGAGCAAATCCAATTTTTTTGATGTAAAAAACAGTTTATGTCACAAAACGCATTGACCGATATGACAATGTGTGATATAATTAGTTTATAAACTAATTATATTAAGGAGAGCATTTGAATATGGGTCATAAACTACCTATGCAGCCTCCGCGTCAAACGGGGCGCGCAGAGCCGCCATCAAGGATAATAAATGAAATATCCCGACTTTTTGCAGCTAAAATGCGCGAAAGCGAAAGCGAAATGATGCAGGAAAGCGTCAGACTGATAATCATCTGTCTTGCCCACGGCGATGGTATCACTCAGCTTGATCTTGTCAAAAAAACACATCTTAGTCCGCCGACGGTAAGTATTACTGTCAAAAAGCTGGAAAAGCAGGGATACATTTCGAGAGTTTCCGACACCGAGGATCAGCGCGCCGTGCGCGTATATCTTACCGACAAAGGGCGTCAGCTTGACAATTCGGCTCGTGACGCCATACACAATATAAACAATATACTCATGCAGGGCATTACTCCCGAGCAGACTGAGATTCTGACACAGCTTCTCGGTCATATGCGAGATAACCTTCTTCATCATCTTATGTCCGAAGGAGAAGATGCCCAAAAATGAAAAAGCTTGCAAAATTTTTAAGGCCCTACTGGTATCTGGTACTCATCTCACCGATCATGATGATGGGCGAGGTTGTAGCCGACCTTTTTCAGCCCAAGCTCATGTCAGTCATTGTTGACGGCGGTATTCTTGGCAACGGCGACGTTTCCGCATCGGGGATAGGCAGCTTAATAATGAAGCTGTTTCACGGTGACGGTCCGTATACCTCAATGGAAGTTATAATAACGCTGGGCATTACCATGCTGTCACTGCTGGTGATCGGCGGTTTTTTCGGCACATTCTGCGCCTACACCGCCGCAAAGGCTTCTCAAAGCTTTGGTCACGATCTGCGCCGCGCGGCATACAACCGAGTCATGTCACTCTCTATCGAACAGACCGACAAGTTCACTACCGGCTCACTTGTAACGCGAATGACAAACGACGTTTCAATGATAACCGAATTCGTTGAAATGCTGATAAGAATGTTTGTACGTCCTCCGATATTTTTCCTGGGCGGCATCATTATGCTGCTGACACTGGACGTAAGCTTCGGCATTGTGCTTTTGTGCGCCCTTCCCATTCTTATTATAATGCTGACACTGGTACTGAAAAAAGCATCACCCCTGTTCTCTGTTGTGCAAACAAAGCTGGACAAGGTAAACTCTGTGGTTCAGGAAAACGTCAGCGGCGCACGTGTGGTCAAGGCATACGTCCGCGAGGACTATGAAAATGACCGCTTTGACGCGGCAAACTCCGAACTTCGCAATACGAATTTCCGCGTTCTTAAACTGCTGACCATTATGCATCCCATACTCAATATAATAATGAATGTTTCCGTCATCGCCATCATTCTCATCGGCGGACTTCGCGCACGCGAGATAGCGGCATCTATGTCCGTAGGCTCGATCATGGCGGCGGTCACATACGTTACCCAGGTGCTCAACTCGGTAATGATGGTGACTATGATGTTCCATTCTGTTTCCCGCGCCGCCGCATCCTCCAAGCGCGTAAACGAGGTTCTGGACTCGGATCCCGTTATCGTCAGCGGCAATGACGAGGGCAAGGCGCCCAAAAGCGCGCCTGTTATCAGCTTCAAAAATGTAAGCTTCAGCTATCCGGGAACTGTCGGCAGACCCGTGCTTCACGACATAAATCTTGACGTAAAACGCGGCGAGTTCGTTGCTGTTATCGGTGCTACGGGTTCGGGCAAATCCTCGCTGGTCAACCTTATTCCCCGTTTTTATGACACCACAGGCGGCACTGTTGAGGTCGAGGGCGTTGACGTTCGCCGCTGGAACACCTCCAAGCTTCGCCGCAAGATCGGCTTTGTAATGCAAAAAAGCGAGCTTTTCTCGGACACCATCTCGGGAAATATCCGTTGGGGTAAGCCGGATGCCACCGACGCCGAAATAAAGACTGCGGCAGATATCGCGCAGGCATCCGGCTTTGTGGAAAGCTTTTCCGATAATTACAATACGTACATAGCCGAAAAGGGCGCCTCGCTGTCAGGCGGTCAGAAACAGCGTATGTCCATAACACGCGCGCTTGTCCGTCGCCCCGAAATACTTATTCTGGATGACTCCACCTCAGCCCTTGACTTGTCCACCGAAGCCAAGCTTCAGGCGGCACTTCGCGAAAATCTAAAGGACACCACCGTGATCATGATCGCCCAGCGTATCGCCAGCGTTAAAGGTGCTGACAGAATAGCCGTTATCGAAAACGGCACTATCACCGACTGCGCGCCTCACGACGAGCTCATGCGCATCAGCGAGACCTACCGCGATATTTATTCGTCACAAATGAAATCACTTGAATACGACGGAAAGGAGGCTGCCGACAATGAATAATCAACCCAAGCGCGAAGCGGGCGACAACAGAATGACGTTCGGTCCCGGCGGAAGACCGGGCGGCGGTCCGGGACGCGGCGGTCCCATGGCGGGACGCATGGCGATGCAAAAACCCAAAAACGCAGGAAAAACCATTCTCCGTCTTATCAAGTATATTGGCAAAAGCCGCGCCATACTCATTTCCCTGCTGGTCATAATGGCAGCGGTCACACTGCTTGAGCTGTTCGGACCTATGATGCAAAGCTTTGCAATAGACACCTTTGAATACTCCGTCGAGGACGGACTCACGGCGCACTTCTTCGAATACGAGGCTGATGTGCTTGACGAGAACGGCAATGTTATCGGCACCGAAACTCGCCACGGACTCATATTTTTCCTGATCATTATGGCGATAATTTTTGTCACATCGGGAACACTAACTCTGTTTCAGGGCATTATGGCGGCAAAGCTTTCACAGTCCACCGTCTACACAATGCGCCGTGACCTTTTCCGAAAGATCAGCAAGCTTCCCATAAAGTACACCGATACCCATCGTCACGGCGACATAATGTCGCGCATGACAAACGACGTCGAAAACGTTTCAAACGCTATTTCGCAATCTATATCCTCGCTGTTCTCCAGCGTTCTTACACTGGTCGGCACATTCTTTATGATGCTTTATTTCAGCTGGGTGCTTACACTTGTCGCTTGCGTCACGATACCGCTTACAATATTAATTTCCACCACCCTCGCGAAATTTATGCGACGTCACTACAAAAAGCGTCAGCAATTGCTGGGACAGCTGAACGGTCAGGTTGAGGAAATGGTGACGGGATATAAGACCGTTGTGGCTTATGGCAAGGAACAGACTGCGGTTGACAATTTCGGCAAGGTAAGTGCAGAATTCAAGACAGTCAGCGTCAAAGCCCGCGTATGGGGCAGTATTATGGGCCCGCTTATGAACATCCTCGGCAATATGCAATACCTGCTTATCGCCGCGTTCGGCGGATATCTGCTACTCAACCCCATAAATGGTATGCGCCCCATTACCGTAGGTAATATCCAGGCTATGCTGCAATATTCCAAAAAGTTTACCCGCCCCATAAACGAAATTGCCAACCAGTACGCCACCATCCTCACCGCTCTTGCGGGCGCTGAACGTATATTTGAAATAATGGACGGCGTCGATGAGATAGATGAAGGCAAGAGCGTCATCGATATGAAAAATATACGCGGTGACATCAATTTCAAAAAGATCGATTTTTCGTACGTTCCCGGCGAGCCCGTGCTCAAAGGTCTTGACCTTGAGGTCAAGGCAGGGCAAAAGGTCGCTATCGTCGGTGCCACGGGCTCAGGCAAGACCACTATCGTAAATCTGCTTACAAGATTTTATGAAATCGACGGCGGAAGTATAACCGTTGACGGAGTTGATATACGCGATATTCCCAAGGATGAGTTGCGCAAGTCCATCGCCATAGTGCTTCAGGACACGGTGTTGTTCTGCGACAGCATACGCACCAACATAAAATACGGTCGTCTTGACGCTTCCGACGAGGACATGAAGCGCGCCGCCGCCACCGCACACGCCGACACGTTTATCGACCGTCTGCCCGAGGGCTACGACACACAGCTTGCCGAGGCGGGCAGTAATCTCAGCCAAGGTCAGCGCCAGCTTTTGTCCATCGCCCGCGCCGTGCTTGCCGACCCCAAGATACTCATTCTGGACGAGGCGACCTCATCAGTCGACACGCGTACCGAGATGCACATTCAGCAGGCAATGGTGGCGCTGATGAAAAACCGCACCTCACTTATTATTGCCCACCGTCTTTCCACAATTCGCGACGCGGATAAAATAGTGGTCATCAAGAACGGCGTAGTTGCCGAGGCAGGAGACCACGACAAGCTTCTCGCACTTGGCGGCGAGTACAGCAAGCTTTACAGCAGCCAGTTTGCGGGGATAGCAACATGATACGCCCATCTGACCGGATCCGCTTTGAGCGCGTGTGCCGTGACATACTGCTCGCTGATCGCGAGCGCGAGGGCATTGGCACGCTGAACGAAAAAAAGTTGCATACAATGCTGAAATTCTTCGTCTGTGATGACAAAGACTGCCACGAGATAAAGCTGGAGCCGCTCACATTAGATGACGAGGAAGCAACCGATAAAAAGAAACGCCGCAACTTTGTTGCGGACGTGCTACGCGACTGTGACATTTTCGAGATACAGACAGGTCACCTTTATCCACTCAAGGATAAGATACAATTCTACCTTGAGCAGACCGAATACAACGTCACAATAATTCATCCGCTTGCGGTAAAAAAGCATATCAACTATATCGATCCCAAAAACGGCACAGTGACTCGCCGCGTTCCCTCCCCCAAAAAGGAGCATCCAAGGGATATGCTGCCAGAGCTGTATTCCCTGCTTCCCTATCTGGGCAATCGGCGTCTGCGCGCCCGCGCGCTGCTGTTTGAGGTGGAGGAATTCAGGCTTCAAAGCGGCAGACGCGGAAAGCGGGGCGAAAAATATGAACGCATCCCAACCGCGCTGGTTGATATTGTTGACTTCTCCACCCCCTCAGATTACCTCGATTTTATCCCCAAGGCATTGCCCCCTCGGTTCACCACCGCTGAGTTCGGCAAGGCAGCGGGATTTGTCGGAATCGACCGCTATTCCGCCATTAAGGTGCTGCTGAAAATGGGACTCGTCCGCGAGGACGGCACTATCGGCAAAGCCGCGGCGTATCGATTGATTTAATATTATAAACATAACAAAAGCACAGAATTCAAAATGCGTTCTGTGCTTTTAAGTATGTATGGTAAAAATAGTTTCTCTACCAATTCCACCATCTTCTACCGTTTCTCTTGTCATCATATCGTGACCAACAACAAGCAATAAAAATAACCATAACACCTATAATAGGAAAAATTGTTCCCCAAATTTCAACAAAAAATATTCGTGTAATAAAGAAAAACAATATATATACGCAGTTCAGGATTACAAATATCCTTTGTCCAACCGAGCATTTCACCTTGTTTTTTATCTGTATAGTGCATACTACTAAATCAAATATAGCAACCAAAAGATATAACCATGCAAGCATACGTGGAAATGTGTTAAATAAAAATGTAAAAAGTTTTACCATAGTTACCTCCACTATAAAACAATTCTTCTGCAAAAATCGTCTTTGCTCCAATCATGAAGCATCTTATCACATATTTTCTCAAATATTAATTTGAATTCATTGTGCAAAAAAATAAAATCATAACCACCGGCCGTGCCGGTGGTTTGCACCAGCCCCCGTGGGGCATGTCAATAGGCTGAGCCTTAAGGCTCATCGAAGAGTCTGCCAACCGCACGACTTCTACAGGCATGCCCCTAAAGGGGCTTTTTTACTTGCC